>CAJXXJ010000143.1 GCA_913062745.1 uncultured Phaeodactylibacter sp. | reverse complement strand
ATTTCGAATACTTAACCGCGTTGCCAAAGAAGTTATTGAAAACGTGCCACATCAGGCCGGGGTCTGCTTCAACGGTATGAAGAGGGTGCAGCACAAACTCTACTTTCCCCTCCGAATCAGGCGGCAGCACCTCCTCCCAGATGTCCTTTGCTGCTGCATTTAGGTCGATCAACTCATACTTCATAGCTGATTTGCCAATTTGGCTAAGCAGGAGCAAGCCGTCGATGATCTCGGATATTTTGTGCAGATTGGTATTGATGTGCTCAAAAAACTCCAGGAGCTCGGCCCTTTCTTCCAGCGGCAGCCGCCGCTCCACCAGCTGAGCAAAAGACTGCGCGCGGCGCAGCGGCCCCTTCAGGTCATGCGTGATAGCATAGTTGAAGCCTACGAGGTTGGCGTTAGCTTCCTCCAGTTCTTCCCGCTGCCGGGTAATGAACTGCTCCCTGGTCTCCAGTTCGTATAGGTAATAGGCCTTCTCGCGTTCCTGCCGCTCCTGATTGCGCAACAGCAAAAAGGAAAACAGCCCGATAACCATTAGCGTGACCGGGTAGCCGACATTGGCCGGATCCATAAACAGCACCATGCCGAGGTAGTAGAGTGAAAAAGCCAGGCTGACCCACTTCAGGTAGGGCCGTGCTCCCTGAGCGGTAAGGGTGATCACGATCCAGGTCATAATGGTGCCAACCGTCACGGCAAACTGCTGTTCGTAATCACTGTTCTCAGCCAGGTAGAGTTTAGTGGCCAGCCCCGTCATGGAAAGCAGATACAGGCTGAGAGAGGCTGCATAAAAGTGGAGAATAGCGAGCGGATTGGCGCGAAAGAGCCGGGCGAGCAGATAAAGTGCCGCACCAGCTACAACCACCATCCGCCAGGGCAGGGAGCCCTCGATCCCCAGCTCAGTCCGGTCCAGATAGTAAAAAACCGGAACGACCAAAAGCGCCACGACGGCGGTATACATACCATACCGTTTGGTTCGTGGAAGCTGTTCGCTGATATACCGGACCTCATATACTTGTTTCATGCACTCTGCTTGGGGCTTGTGCAGTTAACACTGCCATCGCATTATTATGTTGGGAGTCTATCTACTGATTGTTTTCCGACAGAAGATAGCACAGTAGTGTCAATTCTCTGTACAGCCTTTCAATAATTATGCCTTTTTCCTTCCAGCCAGTCCACATAGTCAACATCGCCGAGCCGAAAGCGTACCGGCCAGCGGGTAGCTTCCTGCAGTTTGACTTCCCACTTACAGAAAAAACCCAGGCGGTCATAGCTGTAAAATGCAGGAAGTGCCGGCTCTGTGAAGCCCGGCCGCTGATTTTTGGACAAGTGGTATGCTGGTGAAGGCTGAAGCTCTTCCCCCCTGCCTTTTCGCCAGTAAGCAGGCAGAACGGGGAAGAAGAGAGTGTGGTCGGGGAGGTACCCCATACCGGACTCATCGAATTTTAGTGGCAACACCTCATCAGACAAGCTGCGGCGCAACTCCGGCAGCGACAGCCCATGGGCTTTATGCAATCGTTGCGCCTGCAACGACGGCAGAGACATTGCCAAAAACGATAATACGATAATTTTTCTTAACAAACCAGCCAATGCTTATTATTTTTTGCTGCCAGCGTACATTTCGTATTTCACCAGCCTGCACTCCAGGGCACCGTTGAATAGCTGATGCCGCTCGGAACTACGCAGACCTACCTGTTTCAAAGCAGGTAAATTAGCGGAGATTATCCAGGCATCGTAGCCGGTAAAAGACTGCTTGAGCTGATCGCCGATCATTTCGTAAAAGGCGCCGATATCTTCTTTTATCAACCGCTCATCGTAGGGTGGGTTCATAATGAGCAGGCCGGTCTCTGCCGGTGGCTGCAGGCGTTCAAATTTTTTCCGCTCCACCTGTACCTCTTCTTCCAGCCCGGCCGCCATCGCGTTTTGCTGTGTAAGCCTCACTGCTTTAAACTCTTTATCAAAACCGTACAGCCCATGCGCCGGCGGGCGCACCCTCGCCAGAGCCTGCTCCCGCACTTCGGCCCAGAGTGCTGCATTGAAGTCTGGCCAGCGCAAAAAGCCAAAGTGTTCCCGCTGCAGCTGCGGCGCGCGGCCGGTAGCTATCAGCCCTGCTTCAATCAATAAGGTACCGGAGCCGCACATTGGGTCTACAAAGGGGCGCTCGCCGTCCCAGCCGCTTTTGAGAAGGATGCCGGCGGCCAGCACTTCGTTGATCGGTGCTTCCAGCGCATCAATCCGGTACCCCCGCTTATGCAGGGAGTCATCCGAACTGTCTATAGCGAGGGTACACTGATCTTCGTAAATATAGAGATTGACCCGCAGCTTGGGCGCAATAAGGTTAACACTCGGACGGCGGTGGTACTTTTTGCGAAATTGGTCTGCGATAGCATCCTTCGTTAACAGCGCAGCGTACTTGGAGTGCCGGAAGCGCTCAGAGCTCGTCACCGCATCTACCGCGAGTGTATCATTCACCCCCATATACTGCTCCCAATCTACCTTTTGCACCAGGCGGTAGAGGGCATCCTCATTGCGGGCCCGGCCTTCGTGTATGGTCACCAGTATGCGCAGCGCCGTACGCAGCTCCAGATTGGCGCGGTAAAGCAGGCGCTGATCGCCTTCGAAAGATACGGCGCGGGTGCCGATTTCCACTTGCGCTCCCCCGAGTGCCCGGATTTCCTCTGCGAGCACCTCTTCCAGCCCCGCCAATGTTTTTGCAACTAACTGCATGCCTTGATTTTAAATTTTCTGAGCCCTGCGCGCTGTACCTACAGGCTGCCGGGCGCTGTGAAGGTAAGCATATCCTTTTTCATCTTGCAAAAACACTAAAGGTATCCGGAGCAATGCCTTTAAAATGACGGTCTGCTGCTGCAAAAAAGGCCCGCCGGCTGCTCAATCCACTTTGTACTGATAGACGCCAGCCGGCTCCTGCACCATCTTACAGGGCACAATGGGCGAGAGGTGATCCAGCAGTACGTTTCCGTTGGTTGGCGAAGCGGAGTCACTGTCGTAAAAAGCTTCCAGGTATAAGTAATCGTAGGCTTCAGTGGGCGTAAATTCAAAGGGCACCAGCTCCCAGTCAAAGCTGCTGATGAGCTCGCTTTCTGCCAGCAGTTCGTAGCCCTTTTTACCCGCATAGCCCGCCCATAGCCGAATCCGGCAGGGGGTATTGAAGTTGACTTCTTCCTGGGTGACCCGGCTTAAGCTGGCGTAAATTTTGGAACGGGCAGCGTATAAAGCCATCTGATAGCAGCTGTCTGCAGAAAATGGCACGGACAGCTTCTGGCCTACGCACTCCCAGCTATCATTATCCCGGGTAACCATACCGAGAAAAGTTTCGCCGTGGTAAGGCGTTTGGGTAACGCCAAAATCCCCGTTGGGATGCGTATCTGCCGGAGACTCCCCCTGAAAGCCCTTGTTGTCCCAGCCAGGGGGCAGTGTGCTGTGATTCGGGCTGCCTTCAAAGGAGGGGTTGTCCAAATGGATCACTAACTGAGCGTGTGCGGAGCTTCCGCAAAAAAGTAAGGCCAAAAAGAGTAATAGCGTTCGCATGGTGTATAATAGGTTTTTATGAATTTTACCGAAGCCGGTACTGTACCGGGCCACTTCCCTGCCAGCTACGGCCCCGCGCGCGGGAGCGGATTTTATACTGCCCCTCGTCCAGCCCGGAAGCGTAAAGGCTGTACCAGAGCTGTTGGCGCAGCATTTCCGCGGTTGCATCAGACAGATCCGGGCGCAGCGCCAGCTCTATGGATTGTTCCGGAAAGAACTGCAGCGCCCGCCCGATTTCCCAGACCGGCCGGACTACCTGACGGTAGCGCCCGTTTTCATTCCAGGCCAGTGATTCAGACAACCGCAGCTGCGGGGTAAGCTCAAGCTGCCCGGCCAGCTGCTTTACCAAAGCCGGCAGGTCATCGGGCCGGGAAGGAGGCACATACATGCTGTCGGCCAAAAGTACGCCGCTCTCGCAGTCTACCGGCAGGAGCGGCGACAGGTGGTCCACCAGCACATTACCGTTGTAGGGCGGGCGCGTGCCATCGTGCTTCACTTCCAAAAATAAATGGGTATAAGCCTGCTTTGGCTGAATACGGGCCCGGTACTCCTGCCAGTGCAGGGAAAGGATAAGGTCAGAAACAGCCAGCAGCTCTTGCTGGCCGCAGTTTTTGAAGCCGCCCCACAGCTGCAGGCGGACGGGCTCATTGAAAGAAGCTTCGTCCCCGGTTGAACGGCTAACGCTCAGGTAGGTGTCCGAGCGGGCAGCCTGCCAGCGCAATTCGTAGCACTGCTCCGGCTGCAGCGGGGTTGCGAGCATCTGCCCCAGGCCCTCTGTGGTGCCGTTATCCCGAGCCACCATACCGAGATAGGTACGCCCGTCGTAAGCCTCGTGGTTAACGTTGAAAAAGCCCCCGGGGTGGATATCCGGCGGCGACTCCCCAGCCCGGTCGCAGTAGTACCAGCCGGCCGGTGGATGCGAATAAGCCGGCTCATCCTCAAAAGAGGGATTGCTCCACAGGACAGGCTGCTGTGCACCGAGCGGTGACAGCACTGCCATCCATAAAAAACAAAATACGTAGTTGGAGCGCATAATCTGAAGTTTTAATTCTTTGCGCAAGCCATATCACATAGCGCACTTGCCAACTCCTACAAAGATAGCAATCCAGACCAGCCCTTTAATCAAAAAGAAGAGAAACCCCGCTACGCCCATCCGCTTCAGCCACAGTTTTACCCGCTTTCCTTCCATGCTGTACCTTTTTTCTGTGGACAACAACGAAGGGCTGACTTGGTTGGGGCGTAACGGGATTAGTCGGTCAGGTTTGCAGTACGCCCGGGTTGAACCGTTCCACTTCGGCGTTGTTGGCGGCCTCAATGCCCATGGAAATTACCTCGCGGGTCTCGAGCGGGTCAATGATCGCGTCCACCCACAGTCGGGCGGCTGCGTAGTAGGGCGTCGTCTGCTCGTCGTAGCTGTCCTTTATCTTATTCAGCAGCTCTTCCTGCTCCTGACTGCTTGGCTCCTCTCCTTTCGCCTTTAGCGAGGCTACGCGGATTTGCATAAGCACTTTGGCTGCCTGTGATCCGCCCATTACCGCTATTTTTGCCGTGGGCCAGGCTACGATCAGGCGCGGGTCGTATGCTTTGCCGCACATCGCGTAGTTGCCGGCCCCGTAGGAGTTGCCCATGACGATGCTAAATTTAGGCACGGTGGAGTTAGATACCGCGTTGACCATCTTAGCGCCATCCTTGATGATGCCGCCGTGCTCAGAGCGGGTGCCGACCATAAAGCCGGTAACGTCGTGCAGGAAGACCAATGGTATTTTCTTCTGATTGCAGTTCATGATAAAGCGGGCTGCCTTATCCGCAGAATCGGAATAGATCACGCCGCCAAACTGCATTTCCCCCTTCTTGTTTTTGACCACTTCACGGTTGTTCGCCACGATACCGACCGACCAGCCGTCGATGCGGGCGTAGGCGCAGATGATTGTCTTGCCGTAGCCGTTTTTGTAGTACGTCAGCTTGGAGTCATCCACCAAACGCTTCAGAATATCTACGGTTTTGTAGGGCTTGGCGCCGCCTTCCGGAAAAATGCTGTAGATTTCATTCGGGTCTTCCTTTGGAGGCACCGGTTCTGCCCGGTCGAAGCCGGCTTTGGGGAAATGACCGATTTTATCTACAAGGTCTCGGATCGTATCCAGGCAGGTGGGGTCGTCCGGCATTTTGTAATCCGTCACGCCGGATATTTCGGACTGCGTGGTGGCACCGCCCAGGGTTTCCTTGTCAACATTCTCTCCGATCGCCGCCTTCACCAGATAGGGGCCTGCCAGGAAAATAGACCCGGTGCCCTCCACGATCAGTGCCTCGTCGGACATGATCGGCAAATAAGCGCCTCCGGCTACACAGCTGCCCATGATGGCTGCAATCTGCGGGATGCCCATGCTCGACATGCGGGCATTATTGCGGAAAATACGGCCGAAATGCTCTTTGTCCGGGAATATTTCGTCCTGCATCGGGAGGTATACGCCGGCACTGTCTACCAGGTAGATAATGGGCAGGCGGTTTTCCATCGCTATTTCCTGCGCCCGCAGGTTTTTCTTGCCCGTGATGGGAAACCAGGCCCCCGCCTTTACGGTCGCATCGTTGGCGACAATTACGCACTGACGCCCGCTGACGTACCCGATACCGATGATCACGCCGCCCGCCGGGCAGCCGCCGTGCTCTTCGTACATGCCATAACCGGCAAAAGCACCGAGCTCAAGGAAGCGGCTTCCGTCGTCTATCAGGTGCTCGATGCGCTCACGGGCTGTCATTTTGCCCTTTTTGTGCAGCTTTTCGATCTTCCGCTCTCCGCCCCCGAGCACGATCTTGTCGAGCCGGTGCTGCATCCGGGAGAGCAGCAGTTTCATTGCGTCTTCGTTCTTACTCTTTTCAATGTCTATTTTGGCCATATTTGGTTGTTGGTTTTGAATTGTTGGGCTTCTCCGTGATGCTGCGCCGGCATTAATCCATCGCAAAGGCGTAGTAGTACTCGCCCGGGTAGTTTTCGTATACCCCTTCGAGCATTACCTTTCCGGAGGTGCGCTCCAGATAATCCACCATTTCTTCTACGGTGGCCACCGGCTGATTGTCTACTTTGGTGATGACAAAGCCAGGGTCCATATTAGTGCGCTCGATACGGCTGCCGCGGTAGATGCTGATGACTTTCACGCCTTCCACCTGAATGCGCCGCTTTTCCTGCCGCGTCAGCTCCCGGAGCTCAAAGCCGAGGTCCAGGAGGATATCTTCGTTTTTGCCGCTGACCAGGGCCGTGCTGTTGCTTTTGTTTTTGAGGATAACCTCTATCGTTTCTTCCTGCCCCGCGCGCACGATGTCTACCTTTACGGCATTACCCGGGCGGTAACGCCCGAGCTGCTCCTGCATTTCCGGCAGCGTCTTAGTTTTGATCCCGTTGATGCCCATTATCACATCGCCTTTTTGCAGGCCGGCATCATCAGCACCGCTGCCGGGAGTGACGCGGTTGATGTAGACTCCTTCTACGGCTTTGAGCCCCAGCTCCCGGGCCCGCTCATTAGTCATTTCGTCAATGAAGACGCCCAGTATGCCGCGCTGTACCACGCCGTAGTCCCGCAGGTCGCGGATGACTTTGCGCACCAGATTGATAGGGACCGCGAAGGAATAGCCTTCATAGCGCCCGGAACGGGTAATGATTGCCGTATTGATGCCGATCAGCTCTCCGTTGGTATTGACCAGGGCGCCACCGCTGTTGCCGGGGTTGACAGCCGCATCAGTCTGAATAAAGGACTCAATGCGGTCCTGCCCTTCCAGAATATCGATGCTGCGGCCTTTGGCGCTCACAATGCCGGAAGTGACGGTAGACTCGAGGTTGAAAGGGTTGCCAATAGCCAGTACCCACTCTCCTACCCGCAGGGAATCAGAATTGCCGAACTCCAGTGCCGGCAGCGCCTCGCCTTCTATCTTGATCAGGGCCAGGTCAGTGGACGGGTCGGTGCCGATCAGCTCCGCCTTAAATTCGCGCTTGTCATTGAGCGTTACTTCGATCTCGTCAGAATCTTCGATCACATGATTATTGGTAACGATGTAGCCGTCTGCCGACACCAGCACGCCGGAACCGGAAGCCGAGCCTACCGCTGCCCCGCCCCAGAGCTCAAATCCGCCGCCACCCTGTATGGTTTTGATATTCACCACAGAAGGTATAACACGCTCGGAAGCCGCGATAAAGTTGGTCGGTGCAGAAGAAAGGAAGTTGCGCTGCTTGCTGACATCCATCTGATCAAAATTAGTGTACCGCGCAGAGACGGTCTCCCGGATGACCACTTCCTTGGAAGGCTCAAAGTAGCGATAAGCAGTTACGGCGATCAGCGCGCTAAGCAGGGAGCTGACTGCAATGACGAGATACTGTTTCATGGAGTTCCCTTTTTCGTCTTTATCTGAGTTCAACATACAAGCAGGCAAGAAGGATGCCCGGTCCACCAAGAACGAAACCCTAAAGTAGTAAATTATGCGGAAAGGGATGCTAAAAAGCACAGAGCGGCAAGCCTTCCGCAAAGAAGTGGCTGCCGCTCTGTGGGTGTAGTACCGGGCTTATT
>CAJXXJ010000142.1 GCA_913062745.1 uncultured Phaeodactylibacter sp. | reverse complement strand
TGGACTACTTTGCCCTTTTGGTCGCCGGCGATCTGAAACTCAATATGTCGGGGCTCCTCGATAAACTTCTCGATGTAAATCCCGTCGTTGCCGAAAGCCGCTTTGGCTTCCTGCCGCGCGCGGTCCCAGTTATTTTCAAAGTCTTTTTCTTCCCAGACGATGCGCATGCCTTTACCGCCACCACCGGCAGTAGCCTTCAAAATGATCGGATAGCCGATGTCGCTGGCGATTTTCATACCCGACTTGAGGTCTTTGACCAGTCCATCGGAGCCCGGGATGACCGGAACGCCGGCTTTAACCATGGTTTCTTTGGCCGTGATCTTATCGCCCATTTTACGAATCTGTCCCGGGGTTGGGCCAATAAACTTGATTCCGTATTCGGCGCATACTTCCGCGAAGTCGGCATTTTCTGCCAGGAAACCATAACCCGGGTGGATAGCGTCAGCGTTGGTAATCTCGACGGCTGCCATAATGCGCGGCACGCTGAGGTAAGATTCAGTGGACGAAGGCGGGCCGATGCACACGGCTTCGTCAGCAAAGCGTACATGCAGGCTTTCGCGATCCGCAGTAGAGTAAACCGCTACGGTCTTAATGCCCATCTCCCGGCAGGTGCGGATGATGCGCAGCGCGATCTCTCCCCGATTCGCAATGAGTACTTTATGAAACATAAGGATTTTCGTTTGAAATGAACAGCTGCAGGGGTCACCCCAGGCAGCCGGACAGCATTCTGCGTTTACCTCCGCGCCAGCGGTTGGCCGGAGGGCCGCCCTGATTACCCTTCCGGATCAATGAGGAAGAGGACCTGATCATACTCTACCGGCTGTGCATCTTCCACCATGGTTTTTACCACTTTGCCGGATATCTCGGATTCGATTTCGTTGAAAAGCTTCATCGCTTCCACGATACATACGACCTGCCCGACTTCTATGGTATCGCCTACCTTGATATACGGTGGCTTCTCAGGTGAAGAAGAGCGGTAGAAGGTCCCTACGATAGGCGATTTGATCTCCAGGTATTTGGAAGTATCATCTCCGCCTTTGGCTGTTTCTGCGGGAGTTTCCTGCCGGGGCTGCTCCGATGCCGGCTTAGCAGGCTGAGCTGCAGGAGCTGCGGGCTGCGGAGGCTGCGGCGGTGCTGAGTAGGGCTGTTGTACCGGAGGCATCTGAATAATGGGGGCTGCTTGTGGCGCGCTGGCTGCGGGCGGCTGTTGCCCGGCCTGTGGCTTCCCTTTTTGATGCTTGTTGGTACGGATGGAAAGCTCAAACTCCCCATCTTTCATTTTAAATTCGGTCAGGTTGGACTTATTGATGAGCTTGACGAGCTCCTGAATGTCTTTTACTGTCATAGGTGTTATTGTTTTACACGTTCCACGTAAGCGCCGTTCGACGTATCAACTTTAATCATATCTCCCTGGTTGATAAACAGGGGCACGCGAACTTCCGCTCCCGTCTCTATGGTAGCTGGCTTGAGAGTGTTGGTAGCAGTATCGCCCTTTACGCCCGGCTCTGTATAGGTCACTTCCACCTCGATATACTGCGGCATCTCCAAAGTAAGCGGTACTTCGCGCTCCGCGTGGTAGAGTATATCGACTTCCATGCCTTCCTTGAGCAAACCGGGGTTTTCGATCATCGCTTCAGCGATGCTGACCTGCTCGAAGGTTTCGTTATTCATGAAGTTGAAGCCCATATCATCAGAATACAGGAACTGGAACTTACGGCGCTCCACCCGGACTTCATCCACTTTGTGGCCGGCCTGGAAAGTATTATCGAGCACTTTCCCGGTAGTCAGGCTTTTGAGCTTTGTGCGTACGAAAGCGTTGCCCTTACCGGGCTTGACGTGCTGGAACTCAATAATGACGAAGGTGTCGTTATTGTGCTCGATGCACATCCCTTTACGGATATCAGACGTAGTAGCCATTGAGCGATAGTTTGTCGTTTATATTTTTTTCAAAATAGCCCTGCAAAGATAGGAAAATTTGTGGCACCGCCATTTTCCTGCCCCGCGAAGGCGTCATTGGTTAGTAGGCCCATTTGATGTAAATAGCGCCCCAGGTGAAGCCTCCTCCGAATGCGGTCAGGATGAGGTTATCGCCTTTTTTCAGCTGGTCTTCCCAGTCCCACAGGCAGAGGGGCAGGGTGCCGGCTGTGGTGTTGCCGTATCGGTGGATGTTGACCATCACGCGCTCCATCGGGAAGTCCAGTGATTTAGCAACCGTTTCTATGATGCGCCGGTTCGCCTGATGCGGCACCAGCCAGGTGATATCATCGCTGCTGAGCTGATTGCGCTGCATGACCTGCCCGACGACGTCTGCCATGCCGGATACAGCGGCTTTAAACACCGGCCGCCCGTTTTGATATACAAAATGTTCGCGCCGCGCCACGGTTTCCTCGGTAGCCGGGTAGCAGGAGCCGCCGGCCTTTTGGTGAAGATATGCCCGGCCTGCACCGTCGCTCTTCAGCAGAGAATCCATCACGCCGACTTCCTCTTCACTTGCTTCCAGCATAACCGCGCCGGCACCATCACCAAAGATGACGCAGGTGGTGCGGTCCGTATAATCGATGATGGAAGACATCTTGTCGCCACCGATAACCACGACCTTCTTGTGCGCGCCGGCTTCGATGAAGCGGGCAGCGGTGGTCAGGGCGTACAGGAAGCCTGAGCAGGCCGCGCTGATGTCGTAGCAAAACGCATTTTTCATGCCCGTCTCGTCGGCAATGATATTGGCCGTATCCGGAAACGGCATGTCTGGCGTCACCGTAGCGCAGATGACGAGTTCTACCTCCATCGGGTCCGTTCCGGTCTTTTGCAGCAAGCCGTTGACTGCCTCGATGCCCATAACGGAAGTCCCCTGCCCTTCTCCTTTGAGGATGTGGCGCTGTTCAATGCCGGTGCGGGTACGTATCCACTCGTCGTTGGTGTCTACAATTTGTTCGAGTTCGGCATTGGTCATCACATAATCGGGCACATACCCTTGTACGCCGGTAATGGCAGCGTGTATTTTGGCCATAGTTGCTTGTGAGTTGTTGCTAAATCGCTAATGAAAACAGCCGCTTGCCGGCAGTTTTTAAAAACGGGATGCAAGGTAGGAAAATCTAAGTGGTTTGGCAATTTATTGAGCAAGGGGTGGGCCCTACACCGCTTCCGGCGCGGGCGCTGCTTCCTTCGAAATCAACCATAGCCCGGCAAAGGTCAGCAGGCCATTCAGGGCAATAATGAGGAAGCCAAACTGAAAGCCGTACAGCCAGTCTGCAGAATTGGCGTTGATCACGTAAGACAGGATAGGCGCAGCAATACAGACCGGTATGACCCAGCGCATAGCGACCACCCGCCGGGTGAACAGCCCAAAGGTGAACAGCCCCAGCAGCGGGCCGTAAGTGTAGCCGGCTGCCTTAAAAAGCTGACTGATGACATCTTTATTGTTCAGTGCGTTAAAAACTACGATGATGACCAGCAGCAGCACCGAAAAGCCGATGTGCACGTACAGGCGGGTGCGCTGCTTTTCTGCTTCCGGCCGCTCGTCCTGCTCAAAGCCGAGGAAGTCTACGCAGAAGGAAGTGGTCAGGGCGGTCAGAGCAGAATCCGCACTGGAATAAGCAGCCGCAATCAGCCCAATGACAA
Source organism: uncultured Phaeodactylibacter sp. (assembly GCA_913062745.1). Lineage (GTDB taxonomy): Bacteria > Bacteroidota > Bacteroidia > Chitinophagales > Saprospiraceae > Phaeodactylibacter. The sequence continues at coordinate 4,487 of CAJXXJ010000142.1, read as the reverse complement.
AGAAAATACCCACCGCTACCGGCAGGTGGTTGAGTGCTATAGCCGGGTACAGCTGATCCGTCCGGGCGGGGATCTCCAACCCGATGCTCGCAGCGTAGAGGTACAGCAGCGCGCCCAGGGAGAGGAATAACAGGTTGGCAAATACCAGGATAAAACTGAACAGATACATGTTTTTTTGTGCATCGCGAATATTCGGGCAGCTCAGGTTTTTCTGCATCATATCCTGATCCAGCCCGGTCATTACAATCGTGATCAGGGCACCGCTGATGACCATTTTGAAAAAGTTGTTGGGGTCATTCCAGCCGCCGGCAAAGAAAAACATCTGAGAATACTCACTTGAGCGGATCATGCTCACCATCCCGCCCAGGTCGGTCTCCAATGCATTGCCGATCGCGACAATCGTCAGCACTACCGCGGTCAGCATAGCAACGGTCTGCAGGCCATCCGTCCAGATGATGGTATTGATGCCGCCGCGGAAGGTATAAATCCAGATGAGCAGAATCGTCACCGCCACCGTTACAAAGAAGGGCACTCCGAATGGCCCGAGCACGAACTGCTGTAGCACAATAGCTACCAGATAGAGCCGGAAAGCCGCGCCGATGGTACGCGACAGCAAGAAGTAGCCGGCACCGGTCTTGTAGGCTTCGAAGCCAAACCGTTTATTCAGGAACTCGTAAATGGAAGTGAGCCGCTCCTTGTAATACATCGGCATCAGCACGTGGGCGATGACAAGATAGCCGATGAGATAGCCAAAGACCATCTGCATGTATGCAAAAGCCTGGTTTTCACCGCCGGCGCCCACTACCCCGGGTATGGAAATAAAGGTAACACCCGAAAGCGAAGCTCCGATCATCCCGATAGCGACGAGCGGCCAGGGCGATTTACGGCCAGCCAGGAAGAAGTCCTCGTTGCTGGCGTTGCGCCCGGTGAAATAGGACACAACGATCAATACCAAAAAATAAGCAGCGATAATACCGAGTATTACTGCTGGTGTCAGGTGGCTTAACATAGCTATATCGTATGCTTACGGCAAAAAAGGCTTGCCGGTCGCGGACAGCCCCCGGCTTCGTGTGAGGCCGGCGGGGCTGAGTTGTTCAAAAATGATAACACGCTGCCCGGTTTTCCCGTATCAATTCCCCCTGTGCTCCGGGCAGAGTGCCGCAAAGATAGCAAAATTGGAAAAAGCGCCAATCCGCTCCTTTTTTTGCCGGAAGGCACCATCTGCGCTACCTTTGCATCAAAACCACACGCTATGCGCACCTTACTTTTCAGCTTGTTGCTGCTGTTGTCTGCCACCGCCTGCCAGAACCGCCCCGAGGCCGGGCAGGAAAGCCAAACCGGCGTTTTTCAGGATACTGTGCCCGCCGCTGAGGAGGACGCCGTCATGCTGCAGCTGTCTGCCTACCTGATTGCCGACCCGGCCACGCAGGCGGATACGCAGCAGAACCGCATCATCAACTACGCCATCGACGAGCTCATACCGCTGCAGCAGACCAGCAGCGGCCTCTTTTACCGCATTCTGGAAGAAGGCGAAGGCGAACCGATCGAATGGGGCGACTACCTCGCTGCTCATTACAAGGGCTACTTCCTGAACGGGGAGGTATTCGACAGCTCCTACCCCAAAGGCAAGCCGATGGAGTTTTACGTCGGCAATATGATCAAGGCCTGGAATGAAGGGCTGCAGCTGCTGAGCCCGGGTGGCAGAATGCTGCTGATTGCCCCGGCCGGGCTGGCCTACGGCGCGGAGGGAGTACCGGGCAAAAACGGGCAGTACATCGTTCCGCCGAATGAGCCGCTGGTCTTCGAGCTGGAAGTCATCGAACGGCTTAAGCGGGCGGAGTGAGCCGGTGCAGCTGAGGACCGTTGGCCGTAAGCTGAAGCTGGTACGGCTGCCCGTTTTCTGAAAATTGGACTGTCAGCGGAAAAAAGCGGGCCGGACGGCCGGTGGGGTACCACTCCTTATTATTATGGTCTACGATAATGAAGAGCCCTTCCGGATCGCCTGCCGCGCAAAAGTTCTCCCTGTTGCCCGAGTAGAATGGCACGGCGGCCGCTGCGTTGATTTTGGCGAAAGCCGCTTCCACGGATGCAACTGACAAGCCAATCTCGCTGATGCTCAGCAGACGGTCGGGGCCAAAAGTGGATGGCGATGGCGCATCAATATCCCGGCGGGCGATGAACTCCAGGATATTCCCGCCCGGGTCTTCGAAGTACATGGCGTAGGCATTCCAGTTGGAAAAGTCGATCAGCTCCGTATCTCCGTCCCGCAGCAGGGGGACACGGGCACGCAGCCATTCGAGGGCTTCTTCGTACTGAAAGGGAGGGATGTTGAAAGCGAAGTGGTAGTAATGCTGCCGCTCCACCTCCTCAAAGCGCAGCCGGGTGCTGCCTGCCTGTACGGCAAAGGCGGTGGGGCTATCCTCGCGCAGCGGCAGCCCGAGGGTTTGGGTATAAAACTGCCGTTGCCCGGCGAGCCGGTGGGTGTACAACTGAAGTTTCTGTATCTGCATAAGCAGAAGATAAGAAAAAAAGGCCTACTGCGCTACCCCTTCTTAGGAGGCTTCCGGAAGAGCGTAGGCAGCATAATCGCCAGCCCTACCATAATAGATACGTCGGCGAAGTTGAAAACCCCGGTACGCAAGCCGGAAAACCCCATATTCATAAAGTCGGAAACCTGCCCGTACAGCAGGCGGTCGTAAATATTGCTGACGCCCCCGCCCAGGATAAAGCTGAAGGCAATAATCTGCGGGCGCGTCATTTCCCGGGAAAACAAAGTATATAAGAACAGGCCGACGAGCAGCAGAACCGGCAGGACGAGAAGCGTCCAGAAGCGCATCTCATCCGGCGAGCTGGCTCCGAGGCTGAGAAAAGCACCACGGTTTTCAACATAGGACAAGCGGAAGAAGTCGCCCAGATAGCTGTGCTGCCCCGAATCGATCAGGCTGTTGCGCGCCCAGGCTTTAGTTAGCTGATCGAGTACAATATTGGCAGCCATAATGCCCAGCACCAGTGCGGCCCGTTTTCCATCCAGTTTCCAGTTCCCAAGCATTAGTATTCGGTTTTATCTTCTTTCTCCGCCCAGAGCCGCATCGGGCGCAAGCCTTCTTCGCGCATCAGTTGCTGTGTGGTCAGGCTGCGTTTATCGACCGGCAGGGCCATTTCCTGATAGATGAAACTGTCGTCAAAGCCTACCGCGCTTGCATCTTCGTGTGTGCAGGCGTAGACCAGCCGCTGCGGGCGCGCCCAGTAAATGGCGCCGAGGCACATCGGGCAGGGCTCACAGGAGGAATACAGGGTACAGCCGTCCAACTGAAAGTGCCCCAGCCGGCGGCAGGCATCCCGGATAGCCACCATTTCAGCGTGGGCGGTAGGGTCGCCGTCTGTCAATACCCGGTTTTGGCCACGGCCGATGATTTTGCCTTTGCGTACCACTACAGCGCCGAAGGGGCCACCCAGGCCTTCCCGTACTCCTTCCTCTGCCAGTGCTATAGCTTCCGCCATGAAAGCGCGGTCATCCATGCGTTATTTTTGCGGGCAAGATACAAAATCCTGAAACTGCGCACGAATTCCTATATTTACCGCCCAACGAACATTAGCCAACTTATGACCCAACCGGTATTTACCAACGACGCGATTACCTTTGGCCTGCTTATCGTAGTGCTGGCGCTTGTCTTTGTGACCTCGAGCAGCGACAAGCCGGGCTGGAAAAAATTCTACACTTACGTGCCGCCGCTGCTGCTGTGTTACTTCCTGCCAGCGCTGCTGCACTGGCCGCTCGGGCTGATCGCCCCTTCCTGGTACGACCTTGATGCACTGCGGGTGTTCCTGCAGCAGGGCGTAGCGCCAAATTTGCCGGATAATGCCGGCTTTTCCGCCATACGCGATGCAGTGCTGGCCAATGATGTGCCGCCCGAAGCGCTCAAACCCTTCATCGTCAAATCTCAGCTCTACTATGTTGCCTCGCGCTACCTGCTGCCTGCCAGCCTGGTGCTGCTGTGCCTGAGCATCGACTTCAAGGGCATCCTCAACCTGGGGCCGAAAGCGCTGATTATGTTTTTTGCGGCTACTGTAGGAATTATCCTGGGCGGGCCGGTGGCGCTGCTCGTCATCTCCAACCTGGCGCCTGACCTTATTCAGGCTTCTCCGGAAGATGTATGGCGCGGCCTGTCTACCGTAGCCGGCAGCTGGATCGGCGGCGGGGCTAATCAGACGGCGATGAAAGAAATATTCAATGTCGGGGATAACCTCTTTGCTTCCATGATAGTGGTGGACGTGGTGGTGGCCAATATTTGGATGGGCTTCCTGCTGTACGGGGCCAGTATTTCAGATCAGCTGGACCGCCGCCTGAAAGCTGACAACAGCGCCATCAGCGACCTGAAACAGCGCGTCATGGATTATCAGGCGAGCGTCGCCAAAATCCCGACTACTACGGATGTATTTATGGTGCTGGCCATCGGCTTCGGCGGGGGTTCTCTGGCGCACTGGGG
>CAJXXJ010000141.1 GCA_913062745.1 uncultured Phaeodactylibacter sp. | reverse complement strand
ATCTACATGTCCTATGATCAGTTTGCACGGGACGTAAATGTGGGCGAGCGGGTACTCGTGGACGACGGCAAGCTGGTGTTCGAAGTCATTGAAACCAACGGTGAAGACTGCGTGCGGCTCAAGACGCTCTTCGGCGGCACGCTGTCTTCCAACAAAGGCGTCAACCTGCCCAATACCAAAATATCTTTGCCATCTCTGACTGAAAAAGACCTTATTGACCTGGAGTATATCCTGACGCAGCCCGTCAACTGGATTGCCCTGTCCTTTGTACGCCACCCGAAAGACCTGAAAGACCTCAGAAGGCGCATCGAAGCAAAAAACCACCCGGCGAAAATCATCGCCAAAGTCGAAAAACCAGAAGCGGTAGAGCGTATCGACAAAATCATCAAGCACTCCAACGCTATTATGGTGGCCAGGGGTGACCTCGGCATTGAAGTGCCGATGGAGCGGCTGCCGCTGATACAAAAAGACATTATACAGAAGTGCATTCAGCGGGCCCGCCCGGTCATCGTAGCCACACAAATGATGGACAGCATGATCACCAACCCGAGCCCCACCCGGGCGGAAATCACGGACGTGGCCAATGCTGTGCTCGATGGTGCCGATGCGGTGATGCTCAGCGGGGAAACCTCCGTAGGCAAGCACCCGGTAAAGGTGGTGGAAGCAATGAACAAAATTATCGAAGAAGCCGAAACACACCACGACTTCGAAGGGCGCCGCCCGGTTGCCACGCCAAAGACCCGGACGTTCCACTCCGACGTCATCTGTTTCAATGCCGGCAAGACCGCAATGGAGATCGATGCTGCCGCCATTATCGGTATGACAAGCTCCGGCTACACGGCATTCAAGGTGTCAAGCTACCGGCCGAAAACAGATATCTACATCTTCTCCGACCGCATGCACATGCTTTCTACCCTCAACCTGGTGTGGGGTGTGCGCTGCTACTACTACGACCGCTTCACGACTACAGACGAGACGATACAGGATGTAACCGAAATTCTCAAGCGGGAAGGGCGCGTCAAGCCGGGCGATACGGTGATCAATACCGGCAGCATGCCGCTGCACCGCCGCCACCGTACAAATATGATGAAGATTACGGAGGTGGAATAAGCTTTTCCGCATTCACGATAAATACAGCGCGTTGAACGAACAACTAAACCCGTAGGCCGTAAAAAGCCTTATACTATTAGCCAACCAAAATCAACGCCATGAAAATCATCATTCCTATGGCAGGCCGTGGTTCACGCCTGCGCCCGCACACCCTTACCATTCCTAAACCCCTGGTACCGGTGGCGGGCAAACCCATTGTACAACGCATCGTAGAAGACCTTTCTGACGCGCTCGACGAAACCGTGGAAGAAGTCGCCTTCATCATCGGAGACTTCGGCGAAGAAGCTGAAAAAACGCTTAAGGGTATTGCAGAAGGGATTGGTGCCCGCTGTTCCATATACCATCAGGAGGAGCCGCTTGGCCCGGGCCACGCTGTGCTTTGTGCCAAGCCGAGCCTCAACGGCAACTGCATCGTCGCTTTCGCGGACACGCTCTTCAAAGCCAACTTTACATTCGACCCAAAAGTGGACGGCATCATTTGGGTGCAAAAAGTGGACGACCCCTCCTCCTTCGGCGTCGTGAAGACCGACGAGAATAATGTCATCACCGAATTTGTGGAAAAGTCGCCTACCTTTGTTTCCGATATGGCAATTGTGGGGCTGTACTACTTCAACGATGGCGACAGGCTGCGCGATACGCTGCAGCGATTGGTGGACGAAGACATCCGGGACAAAGGCGAGTACCAACTGACCACAGCACTTGAACTGTTGAAGGACGGCGGTGTTAAATTCCAGCCCTCGCTGATCGAGGAGTGGCTCGACTGCGGCAACAAGGACAACGTCATCGCAACCAATCAGCGGATGCTGCAGCTCAAGCAGGAAAAAGAGCAGCTGGTAGCCGAAGACGTACAAACGGAAAATGCGGTGATCATCCCGCCCTGCTACATCGGCAAAGGCGCGGTAATCCGCAACAGCGTAGTCGGGCCGCACGTCTCGCTGGGCCACAATTCCACTGTGGAAAGCTCCGTTATAAGTAATACGGTGATTCAAAACAACACGACCGTCCGCCACGCCAATCTGCAGAGCTCAATGATTGGCAACGAGGCCAGCTACACGGGCAAGCCGGCGGATGTCAGTATCGGAGATTACTCCGAGCATCAATAAATGACTTTATGGGAAACCACAAATGGATCCTCTTTTTACTCCTACTCGGCGCCTGCCCTCTGCTGGCGCAGGTAGACCGTGTAGATGAGGAGTCGGTAAAGATACAGGAACTGTTCATCGATGCCAGCAAGGAGAAGCTGTTGGGCAACTACGACAACGCGATCAGCGTACTGGAAGAAATCCTTGACAAAGACAAGCGCAATGCCGCCGCCTCTTACGAGCTGGCGCGGGTGCACGAGGCCAACGGCGACACACAGAAGGCAGTCAAATTTGCCGAACAGGCAGCAGAATGGGATACCGGCAACATCTGGTATCAGAAGTTCCTGGCCAACCTCTATCAGAGCCAGGGCAAGGATGCCGATGCTTCGGAAGTCTACGAACGCATCATCAAAATTGAGCCAGACAACGACGAGCACTACTTCCGCCTGGCTTTTTTTCTGGTCCGGGCCAATGAGGTCAAAGAAGCACTGAAGGTGTACGACCGCCTGGAGAAAAAAGTAGGTATCAGCGAAGAGGTTATCCGGCGCAAGCACGCACTCTACCTCGGCATCGGGGAGGATGAAAAAGCAGCGGATGAACTCCGCCGTTTGATCAACGCCTACCCTTCTGATTTGGAGTACCGGCATTTGCTGGCCGAGTTTTACCTGCAGATTCAACAGCCGGAAAACGCCCGTTCCATTTACCAGGAAATCCTCAAAATCAATCCGGACAATGCCAAGGCACAACTGGCCCTGGCCGGTGAAGGCAATGCTAACCGTAACGAAATTGGCTACCTAAAGTCTTTGACCAGCGCCTTCCTGCAGGAAGATGCAGACATCGACATCAAGCTGAAAAAGTTGATCCCGTTTATCAAACAGGTCGCAGACGGGGGCGACCGTCAGCTGGCAGACGCGGCCCTTGAGCTTACCGATATCCTCGAAGAGATTCATCCGGCGGAAGCCAAAGCGTACTCGGCAGCCGGCGATTTGCTATTTCACTCCGGCCGCAAGAAGCAAGCCATTGACAAGTACCTGAAGACGATTGAGCTGGACGACACCCGCTTTTCCGTCTGGGAGCAGGCCATGCGCGCTTACATGGAAACATATCAGTTTGAAGCACTGAAGGACTTCAGCGAGCGGGCAATGGATTACTACCCTAACCAGCCGCTGGTCTACTACCACTATGCTTATGCGCTTTATGAGCTGGACGAGCCCGAGGATGCGCTGGCTGAACTCGATCAGGCTTTCCTGATGGCAGGGGGCAATGCTTATGTAGAAATATTGGTCCGCTCGCTGCAGGGCCTGCTGTACAATAAAACAGGACAGGCAGATCGTTCAGATAATGTATTTGAAAAAGCCTTGCAGATGGACCCTGCTGCCCCACCCGCCCTGAGCCGTTACGCGCTGGTTTTAGCCGAGCGCGGCGAGCGCCTGAAAGATGCCCGCAATATGGCAATGAAAGCGAATGAGCTGTTGCCTAAGCAAGCGGAGTACGAGGGCAACCTCGCCTGGGTGCACTACCAGATGGGCAATTATGAGCTGGCCGCGGAATGGATGCAAAAAGCACTGGACCACGGCGGCGAATACAGCCCGGAACTGCTGGAGCGCTACGGCGACACCCTGTTCCAGCTCAACAAGCGCGAAAAAGCCATTGAATACTGGAAAGCCGCGCAACGCCTGGGCGAAGACTCTGAGCAGCTGCAGCAGAAAATATCAGAAGGCAAGCTCAACTACCCCGCCCTGCGTGAACATGACCCGCTTCCTTTTTTTCCTGGCCCTCGCCGGCCTGATCAGCAGCTGTGGCAGCACGGCACGCACTACTAAGACCGCCAGCAAGGAGATGACCACCGAGCGGCTGCTCCGGCAGCTGGCCAAGCAGCGTTTTTCCCCGGAGTGGTTTGAAGGCAAAGCCCGCATCAACTACGCGGATGATGCCATGTCTGTCTCCGCTTCCGCAACCGTTATTATGCAGCAGGACGAGCTCGTGTGGATGAGCGTCAAAAAACTGGGCTTTGAAGTAGTGCGCGTCAAAGTGACTAAAGACTCCGTTTACGTCCTGGACCGCCTCAACAACGAATACACCATTGAAAGCCTGGACTACCTTTCTGAGTCCTATGGCTTGCCGGCCGGCTTGCGGGAATTGCAGGATTTTCTGCTTGGCAACCCGGTATTTATGGATACTGAAGGCCTGCAGATACAGCCACTCGGCCCCACTTACCGACTGTCCGGCCAAAACGGCCGCGTCAAGGCAGAATACCTGGTGGGCGCAGAGGACTACCGCCTGCGCAAGCTCGCCTTTCAGGACCAGGAAAGCGAACAGGAAGCCAGCGCATTGTTGAGCGGCTACCAGCTGGTAGATGAGGAGCAATATTTTTCCTACCTTCGTAATTTTGCGCTGGAGAGCCAGTATTCCGGCACTTCTGAAGTAGAGCTGGAGTTTACCAAGATAGAAATCAATACGCCAAAGCAGATTCGATTTGATATTCCGTCCCGATATACAAGAGCTAAGTAATGCAGCCCTGCTGACGGTGCTGCTGCTATTGTTGCCCTGCCTGCTCCCTGCGCAGAACCGTTCGGAGCTCGAGGCCCGGCGGCAGCAACTGTTGGAGGAAATCAGGGAGACGGAAAAAGAGATCAACCAGACTAAGCGCAACCGGGAAGCGACCCTGGAACGCTACCTGGCACTAAAAAGCCAGATCAAAAAGCGGCAGGAACTTGTCTCTACCCTGCGGCAGGAAATCGACTTCGCCAATGCCAGCATTGCCCGTTCCGAAGAAGTACTGCAGGCTCTGGAAGTAGACATTGAGCGGCTCAAAGAGGAGTACGCCCACACCATCCGCATTGCTTACCGGCACAAGCTGAGCAACAGCATGCTGCTTTTCCTGTTTTCCGCCGATAGCTTCAACGATGCCTTCCGCCGCTGGCAATACATCCGGCAGTATGACCGCTTCCGCAAAAAACAGGCGCGCAACATCATAGAGACTCAGGCGATGCTCAGCCGAAAAGCACAGCAGCTCGAAGCCCGCAAGGCCGACAAGGAAACGCTGTTGCAGTCACAGGAGCAGCAAACGGCCCTGCTCAGCCAGGAACTCAAAGATAAAGACCGCATTCTGCAGCAACTGGAAACGAGCGAGAGCCGCCTGATGGCCGAGCTGGGTAAGCAGCAGCAGGCCCATGAAAAACTCAATAAAGCAATTGAGGACGTGATCGTGGCTGAAATGTCGCGAAAGCGCAGGGAGTCAAGGAACAACAGCGCCCCCGGTGGAGGCGGCGATGCAGGGCGGGAAGAAGCCCGCAAGCGCGTGGAAGCAGAGGAGCGCCTGTCAGCCGACTTCAGCATCAACAAGGGGCGGCTTCCCTGGCCGGTTAAAAGCGGGCGCATCAGCAAGCCTTTCGGCAAAGTAATCCAACTGGAAGATACCGGGCTCAAACTGCCCAACAACGGGATCGAGATAGAAACGGAAAAACGGGCCAGCGTCTTTCCCGTCTTTCAGGGTGAAGTCACCCACATCACCTTCGTGCCGGTCTACCAAAATGTAATCCTCGTCAACCACGGCGACTTTTTCACCCTCTACTACCGGGTGGAAGAGGTCTATGTGCAAAAGGGCGATCAGGTAAAGCCGGACGACCCGATCGGCAAACTCGGCCGCGAAGGCAGTACCCTCCACTTCGAGATATGGAAAGGGACCACCAAGCTGGACCCCTCCCACTGGATCGCAAAACGTTAAACGGACGGAACGAACAGCACGATCGGTTTGTTACCAATAAGCAATCACCAATAAGCAGTCTGCACAGTATATGGCAAACGAATGGACAATAGGGCAAAAAGACCGTCTTGGCGTTAAGCAAGGCACAGAACACGCCGTCCTGGTCGGCCTGGTACACCAAATGCAAACCGAAGAGGAAGTCAGGGAGTATCTGGACGAGCTGGAATTTCTGGCCATGACGGCCGGCGCTGAAACCCAAAAGCGCTACATCCAAAAACTCCCCCACCCCGACCCGCGCACCTTCGTGGGCAAGGGTAAACTGGAAGAAATCAAAGACTACATAGACGAGCACGAGCAAATCAGCATGGTCATTTTTGATGATGACCTTACGGGAAAGCAGGTGAATATCCTGGAAGAATTCCTGAAGGTGAAGATCATTGACCGCTCCACGCTCATCCTCGATATTTTCGCGAACCGCGCACAAACGGCACAGGCCAAGACACAGGTGGAACTGGCACAAATGCAGTACCTGCTGCCCCGGCTGCGGGGTTTGTGGACCCACCTTGAGCGTCAGCGCGGTGGTATCGGTATGCGGGGCCCGGGTGAGAAGGAAATCGAGACCGACCGCCGTATCGTACGCGACAAGATCTCCTTGCTCAAGAAAAAGCTGGAGAAAATAGACCAGCAGAATCAGACGCAGCGCAAGCAGCGCGGCGAGCTCATCCGTGTGGCTCTGGTAGGGTATACCAACGTGGGCAAGTCTACCCTGATGAACCGCCTGAGCAAATCAGACGTATTCGCTGAGAATAAACTCTTCGCAACCCTCGACACTACGGTGCGCAAGGTCGTATTCGAGCGCATGCCCTTTTTGCTGTCGGATACGGTAGGTTTCATCCGCAAGCTGCCTCACCACCTGATCGAAAGCTTTAAATCCACGCTCGATGAGGTTCGCGAAAGCGACATCCTGCTGCATGTAGTCGATATCGCCCACCCGCAGCACGAGGACCACATCCGCACCGTCAACCAAACGCTGAAAGAACTCGGCGCGCTGGACAAGCCTACGCTGCTCATCTTCAACAAGATTGACCTGTACCGGGAGCGGGAGTACGACAATTACGTACCCGATGAGGTGAAAGCCGAAATTGAGGAAGGCTTGCAAAAGAATCTCAGCAACACTTTCGAGCAGGAAGTGTTATTCGTTTCCGCCCATACCAAGGAAAACATTGGCGAACTGCGCAAGCGGCTTAAGAAAATGGTCTACGATCAGTATATGGTCCGCTACCCCTATCAGGCTAAGCGCTGGTAAAGACTGGCACCAAAATGCAACCTTTTGCCTCCCCGGCGGTATAACCGGAACAAACGAAAACCTAACATAAACGATGGAACACCTGCTTGAAAAATATGCCCGACTGCTGGTCGACTACTGCCTGAGCACAAAACCGGGCGACCGCATGTACCTGCGCAGCACCACTTTGGCAGAGCCGCTGGTACGGGAAGTATTCCGGCTTGCCACCCGTCGCGGCGCCAGAGTCGACACCGACCTTTCCTTCCGTGAGCAGGGGCGGATTTTTCTCGAAGAAGCGCAGAATGACGAACAGCTGCAGCACCTCTCCCCTCTTTACAGGGAGGCAATGGAAGAATACGATACCTACCTCTATATCATGGCTCCCTACAACTTGCGGGAAGACCAAAATGTGGATGCCAACAAGCGCAAAACACGACAACAGGCCTTTGGCCCTGTCATGAAGCGGTACTTTGAGCGCACAGCTACGCTGGACATGCGCCGCTCCCTTTGCCAGTACCCCACTCTGGCTAATGCACAGGAGGCCGGCATGTCGTTGGAGGAATATCAGGACTTTGTCTACCAAGCCTGCCGCCTCTACGATGAAGACCCGATACAGAGCTGGAAGGGAGTGCGCGAGCATCAGCAGAAGATCGTAGACCTGCTGAACAGCCGCAGCGAGGTACGCTATAAAGGCGATGGCATTGACATCAGCTTCCGCACCGAAGGCCGCACCTGGATCAACTCGGACGGCAAGACCAATATGCCTTCCGGCGAAGTGTACACCTCACCGGTGGAAGACAGCGTAAACGGGCATATCCATTTCTCCTACCCGGGCCTCTATATGGGCAGGGAAGTAGAGGGCGTCACGCTGTATGTAAAGGATGGCTACATCGAGCGCTGGGAAGCCCGCCGGGGCAAAGACTTCCTGGACGAAATTTTTGAGATAGAGG
>CAJXXJ010000140.1 GCA_913062745.1 uncultured Phaeodactylibacter sp. | reverse complement strand
TGTCACCTGTAACTAGGTTGTTTAGAAGATTTGTTAGTGCTTCTCGCGGATTCTCAAGATCTGAAAAGTTTAAATCTCTTCTCAATCCTACGTTTCGAAATATTTTTCTTGTCATGGCTGAACCTTTTTAGTATTTATAATCAAATAAATACAGTGTCAGGAGAAAACAATTAATGGCACAAGTAGGTAGAATATCTGGACCTCTTTTATTTGCAAATCTAGAACGTAATGGTGTCGATCTAGCATTTCGCAATGATTTACAAACTACACAACTGCTTTATCTAGATGTTAGCACAGGTAGAATAGCTGTTAACAATGATGCTCCTGCGGTTGAACTTGATGTAATTGACACAGAGATAAGAACTGTTAACTTAATTGCTAATGAGTCTAATACATCAAGCATTGCTAACTACTCTATCGGTGACAATGATATCACAGTACTGTCTGGTGATTTAAATTTTAATGCAAGTGAAGCTATTCTTGTTCCTAACATAGAAACAGAACAGTTTTTTATTACAGATAACATTATCTCTACAAAAAACGCAGATACCGATATAGAATTAAGACCTGATGGCATCGGAAGTGTAGATGTTTACAACAATCTAAACGTTTACGGAAATTTGTATACTCCTAGTAATATTACACTAGAAGGCACTATAACTTTTGGTGATGCTCTAGCACAAGATACAGTAGATTTTAATTCAGATGTAAACAGCGACATTGTACCAGACGCTAGAAATACATACGATTTAGGTAGTGCATCAAAAAGATGGAACGGGCGCTTGACGAGTTTATCATCGAGGGCGTAAAGACAACCGTGCCATTCCATCAGCGGCTGATGAAAAACGAAGAGTTCCGGAAAGGCAACTTCCACACCGGCTTTCTGAACGATTTCGATCTTACAGAATAATTCTATCCTGATGCCCCGGCCGTTTTGACAGCCGGGGCATTTCCAAATCCTACGCTGCTATGAGGACAATGCTGACTTTTCTGCTTCCGCTGTTCCTGTTTGCCGCCTGCGAAGGCAATGGCAGCAGTGCGGACGATACGGCCGAAACTATGGCCGACAGCACCGCGGTGGATACCACCGTAATGGAAGATGCCCCGCCCCGCCTGACACGTGCCCGCAATGTGTTTTTCAACGAAACGCTGGAATCGGGCAAACTGAAGTTTCACGTAAATTCTCCGAATGTAGACCAGCAAAATACCCTGGTGGTCGCTTCCGAAGGCATGGAAGTGCGGGATGACACTTTTCAGATTATCATTCAGGGCCGGGTAACCGACGCACAGATCGCAGACCTGAATGCGGACACATACCCGGAACTATACGTATTCACCGCTACACCCGACGAAGCTAAGCGCGGCGAAGTGTACGCCTTTGCTTCCTATGCTAACCGCACCTACGGCGAGGTCTATGTGCCGGCTATATCAGAGGATGACCCGATGATGCAGGATTATACCGGGCAGGATGAATTTGAGCTGGTGGACACGGCGCTCATCCGCCGCTTCCCGCTGTCTTCCGGCCGCCGCAGCCTGATTTACAAGCTGGAGAAAGGCGAGGCTAATTTCCGGCTCGAAGCCCGCCCCATGAAACAGGAGGGCACGGGCACGCAGCAGTAGCATTTTTATGAGTAAAAAAACCACTGGATTCTGGCGGCTGATGGGCTACCTGCGCGGGTACAAAACCTACGTAGCACTAAATGCCATCAGCAATATCCTGACTGCCATTTTTACTGCCCTGAGCATTCCGCTGCTGGTCCCCTTTCTGGAAATTCTGTTCGACCGCCGCGAGCCGGTACTGGAACAGCCGCAGTGGGCCTGGAATGCGGATCAGGTTGGCGCGCAGTTCAACTACTACATCAGTCAGCTGATCGTGCAGGAAGGCAAAGAGTCTGCCCTGGTTTTTGTATGTATCGCCATTCTTAGTGTGTTTCTGCTGAAAAATCTTTTCCGATACCTGTCCCTGTTCTTTATGGCACCGGTGCGCAACGGCATCATCCGTGATATCCGGGCGCAGCTTTTCGACAAAATAATGGTGCTGCCGCTGGCCTACTTCAGCGAGGAGCGCAAGGGCGATCTGATGTCGCGCCTGACTTCCGATGTGCAGGAGGTGGAGTGGAGTATCCTCAATGTGCTGGAAGCAGTATTCCGGGAGCCGCTGATCATCATCGGTGCGCTGGGCTTTATGATTTACGTGAGCCCCGGCCTGACCGGCTTCGTTTTTTTACTGATGATATTCATTGCCGTGGTTATCGGAGGGATTGGCCGCAGCCTGAAGCGCAGCTCCTCCGATGTGCAGCGCCGAATGGGCAATCTGGTAGCCATCGTGGAGGAGGCACTGGGGGGACTGCGCATCATCAAAGGCTTCAATGCAGAGCACTACCAGCGGGATAAGTTTGCCCGCGAAAACAACGGCTACCGCCACGCTTTGACCCGCCTGCTTTGGCGGCGCGACCTGTCCTCGCCCTTGTCAGAATTTTTAGGGATTGCCACCGTGGCGGTGCTGCTGTGGTACGGCTCCCGGCAGGTATTCTCCGGCGTGATGGCAGCCGAGACCTTCCTGACTTTCATTTTCGCCTTTTACAACGTGATCGACCCTGCTAAAAAGCTGTCCAAGTCGGTCTATAACATCCAAAAAGGCATCGGTGCTATGCAGCGGGTGGAGCAAGTGCTGGACGCCCCGGTAGCCATTAAAGATGCGCCCGGAGCACGGGAGCTTGCAGCCTTCCGGCAAAAAGTGGAGTACCGCAACGTTACTTTCGCCTACCGCGCTGATGAAGAGCCGGTACTGCAGGATATCAACCTGAGTATCCCCAAGGGCAAAGCGGTAGCACTCGTGGGCGCTTCCGGTGCCGGCAAGTCTACGCTGGTGGATCTGCTGCCCCGCTTCTACGAGGTGGAGCAGGGGGAAATCCTGATCGACGGGCAAAATATCAAGAACTACCAGATACACTCCCTGCGTGCGCAGATGGGCATCGTCTCGCAGGAAGCCATCCTCTTTAACGACACCATCTACAACAACATCGTCTTCGGCCTGCAGGGCGTAAGCGAGGAGGAGGTGATCGCTGCCGCGAAAATCGCTCACGCCCACGACTTCATCCTGCAAACGGAGCAGGGCTATCAGACCAATATCGGCGACCGCGGCAACAAACTCAGCGGCGGGCAGCGTCAGCGCCTTACGATAGCCCGGGCTGTTTTGCAAAACCCGCCTATCCTTATTCTCGATGAGGCCACTTCTGCCCTCGATTCCGAATCCGAAAAGCTGGTGCAGCAAGCGCTGATCGAGCTGATGAAAAACCGCACTTCTATTGTTATCGCTCACCGCCTCTCCACCGTGCAGCATGCGGATGAGATTATTGTGATGCGGGAAGGGCGCATTGTGGAGCGCGGCACTCACCACAGCCTGCTGGCCGAAGGGGGCGAGTACCAAAAGCTGGTGGAGCTGCAGGACTTATAGGCCTTTTCTTCCTGACCGATTTTTTTTGCGTGGAAACGCTTGCCCTGCCCGGGGCGGCCCTCCGTATATGCTGTTTCTGTAAACTGGAAAAAAATTTACCAAAGCTGTAACTTCCCTCCGTCCTCGCCCGTCACCTTACCAAACGCACTTACGCAGCGCATGATCACACTTGACACTTTCAAAAAGGAAATCCTGCCCATCCGGGAAAAGCTCTTCCGGGTAGCTCTGCGGATTACCGGCAACCCGCCGGAAGCCGAGGACGTCGTGCAGGAAACCTTCATCAAAGTGTGGGAGCAGCGCCGCGAATTGCAGCGTATTCAAAACCTGGAAGCCTGGTGTATGCAACTGACTAAGAACCGAGCCATTGATAAACGGCGGCTGCGCTATAATCAATCACAGGGGCTTGATGCCGCCTACGGGCTAAGCAGCGGGGAAACTACCCCGGACCGCCAAGCTGAGCTGACCGATGAGATGCAGCAGGTCAGGCAGCTGATGCGCGAACTGCCGGAAAAGCAGCGTATAGCCATGCAGCTGCGCGATATCGATGGGCTGAGCTATCAGGAAATCAGCGATATGCTGGATATGCCCCTCAACCAGGTAAAAACGAACATTTTCCGCGCCCGAAAAGGGATGCGGTCCAAATTAGTGCAATTATGGACAATCAAGTAACCCGCCAATTGCTCGACAAGTATTTTGAAGGCGAAACGAGCCTGCAGGAAGAACGGCAACTGCGCCAGGCTTTTCAGCAGGAAGGTTTGCCCGAAGATTTACAGCCCTTCCAGCCGCTCTTCCGCTACCTGCAGCACGAGCAGCAGGATGCCGGCTTGTCGGAAGGCTTCGAAGAGCGCCTGCTCCAACAGCTGGAGCCGGAACCGCCATCCGCTACAGTGCGCCGGATGCAGCCCTACCGCTGGGTGCTCCGTATCGCCGCAGCAGTCCTCCTCGCCCTGGGGGTTTATGGCGTATGCCAGCTCACCGCAGAGGAGAAGCCGGCAGTGGCGGGCATCGACTGGTCAAAGTACGAAGTACAAGAGCCGGAGGAAGCCTTCAGGCTAACTCAGGCGGCCTTGCTCAAAGCTTCCAGCGAGCTGAACCAGGGCACTTCCGTAGCCGCCAAGGAGTTTGACTCCAAACTCAAACGGGTAGGGGAGTACCTGGGGGGAAAGTAAAAAAATCACTCTTGTAACAATCACCCGACTTTTTAAAATTTAAACAACTGAATGCCATGAAAAATGTAAAATGGTTCACTGTAGCCCTGCTGATGGGCATCGCTAACCTGGCCTCCGCCCAAACGGAAAGCGTATCAGCAATCGACAAGTATTTCCAGCAGTATGTAGAGGATGAGCGCTTCACAGTGGTATACATCAGCTCCAAGTTGATGAGCATGTTCGGCAAGCTTGATGTGGAATCTATGGAAATGGACGATGAAGAGACAGCCGCTATCATTGACCTGGCAAGCGACCTCGAAGGCATCCGGATTTTGGTAGCCGAAGAAGATGCTGCGGGGCTGTACAAAGAAGCCAAGTCCAAGATCGATACCAAAGAGTACGAAGTGCTGATGACGGTGCGCAACAAAGACGAAGAAAACGTCGACTTTCTCATCAAAGACGAGGGCGACATCATTCAGGAATTGCTGCTGCTGGTCGGCGGTGGTGATCAGTTCGTGCTGATGAGCTTTGCAGGCATCATTGACATGAATAAAATCGCCAGGCTCATCAACGAGTTTGATGATAAGGAAGAGCCGGAGCAGATGGAAAAGCAGTAATTTTAGGAAAACACGATCACATTGTCTGGAAAAGCCCCCGGCCGTGCGCAGGGGGCTGCAAATCCGATAGCCTATGAGACCCATTCTGTTCTTTGCCGCGGTAGTGCTGATGCTGTCCTCCTGCAGCACTCCCAAAAACACCGCACAGTTTTACCAGACCTACAAAAATGAGCCGGGCGTTACCAATTTTAAGCTTCCCGGCTGGCTGGTGTGGCTGGGCGGCGGCCTGGTGTATAATTCCATACAGGAAGATGGCTCCCGGGCAGCCCTGCGTATAGCCCGCAAAGTAGGAAAAATGCGCTTGCTGGCTTCCGAAAACGCAACAGTCATACCGCCGCAGGAAATCAATGCCTTCCTGGGCCACATCAAGCAAAATGGCTTTGATGACCTGCTCAGCGTGCGATCCGGCGGCAGCACCGTCAACTTCATGGTCAATGACCGCCGTGGCAAAATCCGCAACCTGCTTATCCTGGTCAATGATGAGGACGGGTTTGTCTTCCTGGACCTTAAAACCCGTATCAAGTACCAGGAAATTACAGAGCTGATCAACTACTTCATCCAAAAGAGTAAGGAGGAGGACGAGAAGGAAAAAGAAGAGGCCGAAGAGGATACTCCGCGCGCCTGATTACATCACCCGAACTGTTAAAAATTATGCGACTGATTATTTTAATGATGCTGCTGGGCGCGCTGAGTGCTCAGGCGCAGCAACCGTTTCTATCTGAATTTTACGATAACTACAAACAGCAGGAAAACGTCACCGACGTTAAGCTGCAGGGCTGGCTGCTCAAGCTGGCTGCCGATGAGGAAGAGCAGGCAAAAGGGTTGCTGGACAAAATTACCCACCTGCGTGTGCTCCTCATGGAAGAGGGCAACCTCGTCAGCCCCGGCGCCTACCGCCAATTGCTGCGGGAACTGGGCCAAAACCAGTTTGAAGAGCTCTTGCTGGTCAAAGAAGACGGCAGCGACATCGGCTTTTACATTCGCGAAAAGGGCGAGCACATCACGGACGCCCTGCTGCTTGTCAATGGTGCCGACCACTTCGTGCTGCTCAGCCTGGAAGGCTTGCTGAAATTCAGCGACCTCAACGACCTGAATGTGGACGTGGAAGGTGCTGATCATTTCAAGCGTTTACCGGAGGAACGGGACTCTATTCCGCGGGCGTAGAGCGGCGCTAAACGAACAGGCACTGGCCCGGCTCTTTCTGATTGCGGAGAGAGCCGGGCCTTTCTTTTATGGGCAAAAGCAGGCCTTGAGAAAAAAATCTTCGGAGATTCTTTGTTTTATTCTTTTGAAAGACAGGGTTTTGTATATTTGATATCGCGTATAAGGAAATACGCAGTATGAGCTGTTGTGTTACTGTGTTTTTTGAATAGGAGCTTTTTTGCCCGGTTGCGGATCAAAAAGCTGCAAAACACCTAAAAAGGCCCCACTATGAAACCTGTCCTCCCGGGCTTGCTCCGGTATGCCGTAGCGTTGAGCCTCGCTATATTCGCCCTGTTTACTGCCTGTGAGCCGGAAGAACTCTGGGACCGGCAAAAGGTTAGTTTTGCGCAGGTCAGAGTAGAAGGCACTGCCGTTGAAACCAGAGATACGATCATACTGGGCGGCTTAATTTCCGATATTGAAGACCCCTCCCTTACGCCCGCCCCGGAACCTGTTTTTCACTACGGGCATATCTTTACTACGGATCGATCCCTGCTGGAGTCTTTGCTGGGGCAGGAGATTGCAGATACCCTGGCCCTCGATGCACTGCCTGGCCTGGGCCGGGCAAGGGGCGTAGGCCTGTCTCCCGTCACACCGGGCAATTTCAGTCAGCAGCGCTATCTGACCTTTGTGGATGCAGAAGTTCTGGATTTGGATACCAGCTACTTCTACATGGCCTACGTAGTGCGCCCCGATCAGGGCGACGTGCGGCTGAGCCAGATTGCACCGGAGGACTTCCGGGTGCCGGTTTTGCAAATTGATACCGAGATTCCGACAGAGGAAGAGCCGGATGAAGAAATGAGAATCCGGGCGAGGGGCATCATCTCAGAGGCCAACGAAGTAGTGTTGCTTGAGTTTGGCCACCGTTTGCTGGGAGGGCAGGACGGGCCGGTGCTGGACTCTGTGGTCATCATCAGCCAGGATACTGAGCCATTTACCGGGACGAGGGAATACGAAACGGAATTGCCCTTTTTCGAAATCCGCACCGATTACTATGTGCAGGCTTATGTGAAGTTTCGCCGCTCAGGCAGTAGCGAGGTCTTTACCGAATACGATGAAGCCTTGACCGACCAGCAAAAATTCCGCTTTGACCCGGATGCTGGTTTTTGGGTCAACACCGCCCGCATCCGCCAAAGATCAGGCTCCAAAGCAGAGCCGCCTGCCCTCAGAGAAGCAGCTGCATTCCTGTTAGGAGGCCGGATATATGTGGGCCTGGGCATCGATGAATCGGACAGCCCCGAACAGAAGTTTTGGAGCTTTGATCCCGATTTTTATACCTGGGAGTCAGATGCGCTGCCGGAATTTCCTGACGAGCGGGCGCAGGCCGTGAGTTTTATCCGCAACGGAAGCGTGTACGTTGGGCTGGGGTATCAGCCTGGCACAAGCACCCCGCTGACCAGTTTCTACCGGATACAGCCGGGAGGCCCGGAATGGGTGCCGGATGACGCCTTGCAAAACGGCCTTCAACAGGCACTGGCTGATGCCTATACCGGCCCTGATGTCACATGCTCTGTGAGCTTGGCAGATACCTTGATCGGGCGCCGCGGGGCATTTCACTTCGCTGATGAAAGCGGAGGGCTTTACTTCGGCGGCGGAAGGGGTACGCTGCTCAGCCGGAATGTGCCGAATGCCGTCACCTGTGATGATTGCCCGGTACAGCAGTGGAATGACTTTAATGATGATCAGATGATTGACGGGGGAAGCTGGG
>CAJXXJ010000139.1 GCA_913062745.1 uncultured Phaeodactylibacter sp. | reverse complement strand
GGGTGGTAACCAACAATTACACCCTGGGCGGGCAGCCTGCCCCTCAGCTGATGCTCGACGCGTTCGGGCTGGAACAGGGCGAGACCCAAATCACCACCCGCTACCTCATCTATGCCAAAGGGCTGCCCCGTACTGCCGCCAATATTGAGGTAAACAGTGAGGGGGAAGTCGTATTCTTTACCATCTCCGATGATATCGTGCAATTCATCAACTCCACTTCCAACGCGGCTGCAGCACCGGCAACCACAAAGGCATTTCCCAACCCGGCGGCTGCCGGTGCCCTGCTTTCCGTCGAGATGCCGGCCGCAGTGGACAATGGAGTGCTGGAGCTCATTGACGCTCACGGCCGTCAGGCTGCCGTATGGCCTGTCAATGGTTTGAAAGGACAGATCATGCAGTACACCCTGCCCGCCCATCTGCAAACGGGCATGTACATGTACCGCATCATAGAAAATAATCAACAAGTAAGGGGAATCGGGAAGCTGAATATCGTACGATAGGCAAGCTTCCAGATGCTAATCTGGCCGCTTTCGCCCAATGGGGTGGAGGCGGCTTTTGTTGTTTGGTGGGTACTGTGCTGTGTGTTTCGGTTTGGTTGTAAGCTTGCTTAATCAGGTATCACCCTACTCCACATACAACTCTCCCAGTGTAATCGTCCCATACGGCAAAGCAATCTGATCATTCTTATCCGTATAGATGCCCTCCAGCCACAGGCCATCTTCCCGACGGTGAAAATGGAAGACCTTGACGTTATCCGTTTCCAGGTAGATGATGTGCTGCAGGCTGGGGATTTGCTTGTAGCAAGGCAGCTTCTCGCCAAAGTCCCTTATGCGGGTGCTGGGCGAGAGGACTTCAAAGAGCAGCAGCGGGGTGCGTTCCGCATCCATGCCCGGCTGGAATTCGTAGGGGTCGAGGGGCAACTGCAGCACAGCACCGTCGGGGATGAAGATGGCGTTATTGCAGGCCTCTATGCAGATGGGGCGGTTGCTGGTTCCGAAACGGTAGGGCTTATTGCGAAACATACTTTTCAGTTGAAACATCATTTCGCTTACTAATTCAGAGTGGAGTGCATTTTCATATCCCATGGTAGCAACGATTTCCCCGTTGGCATACTCTGCCTTGTAGGCGGCTTGTTGGAGCAACGCCCAGTACTCCGCTTCGGAGGCTTCGAAGCGCACGGGGGCTTCACGAACGCCCAGCTCGAGGAGTTCTTGGTTGGTGGTAGGCAGCTTTGCGATATCGGGCATAAGGGTACGGATTGTTGAATGGGCGTAAACCAAATTGTCGCTTTGGAACTTTTGCTAAAGTTTACATGCTCCAGGATAATGTGCGACTTCTCCGAAGTCGATTGCCATTTATGGTTTTGAGGTTATAAATGTATGACTTCTCCGAAGTCAAAAAGTATCGAGCTGGAGCATTTAAAGCCAAAGTCCTATCGTTGAATTCAACGGGTAAGTCTTACTGGCATAAGCCAGTTGCAATCATTCTTGCTGTTGCGACAATTTGGTTTGCGCCCTGTTGAATTTACTCTGAAATATAGGGCTTTGAAGGGGGAAAAGCAATAGCCTATTTCGCTTCGTTAACTTTAAAGACTTTCCCCCTCTTAGTTTCTAAGTGTTTCAACGTACGCCTGAGCATCGGTTAGCCAGAATCCTTCTCCAATGCCAATATATTCGTCTAGGATTGACTCTACTCGTTTTTGTTGGTCTATGCGCTTGAGTAGTTCCCTCAAAACGATTTCAAGCTCTTCTGATTGCAGATGATTGATTTCTTCGATAATATGTTGTGTGCGCTTTGTCATGTATATCTAGTTTGGCTATTCCAATTTACAACAATCTGGCTAATTATGTTCCAATTCATCCTCCCGATTTAGTTGGTAAGGGCCTGAAAGGGTGAGTTGTGGCATCGCCAGCATGGGGTAGTCCAGATTATCCTTCAATCGGCACCGTCCCGTACATCTTCCCCTGCCGCCATTCCCGGCGGACTTTGGGGTAGAAGATTTCGGTGATCTCGACGGGCATGGTGGGCTTGGGTTGGTTGATGGAAGTAATTAATGACTTGTCAGCACTAAATACCTATACCTGACACCCAGCGAGCCAGCTTGGCGAACACATAAATTCCCAGCAGGTCACACAGCATATCTGCGGCCTCAAAGGAACGGCTGGCAATAAAGATTTGAGTGAATTCCTCCGCTATGGCAAAAAACAGAACCAAGGCGCTTCCCTTGAGCACGGTTGTGCCGTAAAAATTCCAGTAGGTATTGTTGAATGCCAGATTGACCAAAAACGCCAGCGTGCCGTACAGCAGAAAATGTGCTGCCTTATCGCCAAAGGGTAAATTCCGGACTTGACGCGTTAAATGCCCGGACTGCCCAGTGTCGGCGCAAACGATAATGTAGCATATGAATAGAAAGAAGAGAACGGCTATTCCGGTGAATAGCCGTTGTTTGGAAAGTGATAGGCGCATAACTTTTTATTTCGGTGTACTTTGAAATACAAAGTAAAGCCATTTTCATCATTTCTGCAAGTGCTAATGCGAGTTTTGCCCAAAGGAAGCGTAGAGGTATTTTCCGCAAACTTATCGATTAAAGGGGAGTACATCCTGCCTTCAGGGTTTTTCCCACCAGCAGTCCCGTGGCAAATCCTCCTCCGGGCGGATCAGTTCTCCCAGGCGGGGCAAGCCAATGGCTACGCCTTCTTCTTCCGCAAAGCGGCAAAAGCGTTCGGCAGGTTCTTGCCAGTAGTGCGGTGCCAGCTTGAAGGCACCCCAGTGTACAGGAATGCCGGTTTGCGCCTTTACATCCCCGACCGCCCAGACCGCTTCTTCCGGCAGCTGATGGACTTGGGTCCAGAGTTTGTAGTACTGCCCGCATTCTACAAAGGCCCAGTCAAAGGGGCCCAGCCGCTCGCCGATTTCCTTGAAGTGAGGCCCGTAACCACCATCGCCGCTCCAGTAAATGCGGTAGTTGGGGGTATGAAATGCCCAGCCGCCCCACAGGCACTTGGCACGGTCACCCATGCCGCGGCCGGAGAAGTGGCGCGAAGGGGTAAAGGTCAGCTGTATGGTGCCGAGCTGCACCTCTTCCCACCAGTCGAACTCCCGCACCCGGCTATCGTCTATGCCCCAGCGCAGCAGGTGGCGTTTGGTGCCCAGGGCTACGTAGAAGCGGTCCGCTTTGTCTTTCAGTTTCAGGATGCTCTGGTAGTCGAGGTGGTCGTAGTGGTCGTGCGTCAGCAACACCACGTCCAGCTCCGGCAGCTGATCGATGATCTCTAAAGTGTTTTCGCTAAAGCGGCGTGTACGGATGGGGCCTACCGGGGAGGCGTCGGGGCCAAACATAGGGTCGATCAGCAGGTTTTTCCCTTCCAGCCGCATCAGGCAGACGGAATGCCCGTACCAGATGAACTGAAAGCCGGCATCTGACTGCTCCCAGGCTTGCCGGTCAAAGGGCTGTAGTTGCAGCGGGGCATCCGGCACCTGCGCCTGATAGTTTTGGTAGCTTTCCCGCAGCAGCTCTGGCATCGTCAGCAGGTTGACGTCTGCTGTAGTTTCTTGCAAATTGACAAACTTTTCCCCGTCCCACTGCGGGGAGCGGGCGTAGCGCTTCCGGTCTTCCTTGCTGATGCGCCCTCCAAACTGTGGGTTGAGCTGCAGATACGCAATGCTGATGATGGTGAGCAGGGCGAGTATGCCGAAGATGATTAGAAACTCCACAGATAGTGGTTTTGAGGTATGGTAAAAAGCTGGCTTACGCTTTGAAAACTCATGAGATGGGGCAAAAGTGCGGTAATCATGAGGCCTTTTGTTTAGCCATAGGATTATTGCTTTTTTAGGCTGAATTAAATTGGCACAGATTTTTTTTGAATATATTCCGTTTAGCTTTTTTCATCAATGTATGTTATGTATATTTGTAAGGTAAGTCTAAAGTCAATTATTGTAACGTTGTGATGGAGTTTCCTTTTAGGAGCAGCCATTAATTTGGTCAGTATTATCATATGCTGCCCGTTGGGATAACACTTGCGAGATGACACCTACCCAGATTGAACAACTCATTGCCAAAGGCGATATCGCGCAGGCTTTACGAATGCTTTTGCAGTTCAGCAAAAAGCGTGGGAGGAAATGGTACCAGGCGACTCTGATTCAATCCGGTCACTACGAAGCCTTAAAGCGCGATAAGCTCAACGGCACCATTTCTCAGGAAGAAGCCTCAATCAGAAGTGCCAGGATCAAACAGGCGTTGCTTGATATTCTAGATCATGCATCTAATCCTTCTATCGCATCCAATTCAGGAGAGCGAAGCAAGCTTTCGGCGCACTGGCAATATATTGGACTGTTAAGTATCTTGCTGTTCGGGCTTTTTATAGGGTATCAGGCTGTTTGGAAGACTCAGGCGGTACCAAACCCTGATCCGGTAATGGCGGCAGACTCTACAAGTGAGAATATACCGGCATCATCCCAACCGGAGAATAATTCAGAGAAAAAGCGGGATAGTGCAGAAGAGCTTAAGAAGCCTGAGGTAACGACTGCCGAAGGGAAGAAAAGTCCGAAAAAGTCAGAAGCAGGGCTAAGCTTTTTGAAGGTTACGGTTACCGACCCTGATTTCCTTTCTTTATGTAAGCAGGAAGCCAGCAGTATGCTACAGGAGGAGAAGATTCCCTTTACGCTACAGTCGGCAAGGAGCAACGGTTTAGCCATTGAGTTTATGTTTGATGTTGATCAGGAACGGGTACAGTCCGGGTTCCGGGACGATGCCATCCGCTACTCCGTTTCACTTTTAGTAAACGTCACAGGGGCGGCAGGGCAGATTTGCCAGGCAGGCCCTTACGCGGCTGGTGAGGGACTGATCGCCTATGCGGACGAAAACAAAGGAACTGTAGCACAAAGGGTACTGCGGCCCCAACTGGCAACCATCAAAAAGCAGCTGGATTTGGCGCAACTACAGCCTTGCTTGAGAGAATTATGATTTTTACAATAACCCATATAACACCTACTCTTACCATGAGAACCTTAATCATTGTTTGTTCAGTTTTTTTATTAGGGACTTCATTAACAAAAGCTCAAAGCGGGAGGACGCGGCTGGGCTTTGTCCCTTATTCTGACCCCTCCGTTAGTGAGCAGCAATATCGGCAGATGGCATACGACTATCTGTATGAAACCGTTACCCGGATTTTCATCAATACTCAGCGTTTTGATATCCTGGACCGAAGTAAATTTGACATCGTCAAGCTGGAGAAAAATATCACTAAAGGCGAAGACTTCATCAATTCCGAGATCGTGAAACAGGGCAATGCGCTAGCCGCAGAGGTCCTTGCAATAGCCAAAATAACCGCTCTTTCTTTGAAACAAGCTGAAGACAATCAAGGATGGTCTGCCTTTCTTACCGTTGAATTGAAGCAAATTGATGTCGAGACTGCGAAGGCAGTTAGTGCCTTACAATTGAAAGGGGCCATCAATGATGGGGTGGGGGATTTCGCCGGGGTAGAGCTTTCTAAGATCATACGAGTGCCTTCTCCTGAACAAGCTATTAGCAGGATTGTGCTCGGAATGGAAAAGGACTTGCGTAATTGGATAGACAAGCAGTTCCCGGTAAAGATGCAAGTCGTCCATGTGGATCCAATAGGGCAATTTGTCGTGGGGCGGGGCGGAAAAAATATTGGTTTAACCACAAGAGATAACATGTGCCTTCGGCACGTGTACCGCCTGCCTTCCGGGGATCAGCTGGAGGAAACTATCGTGGAATTAAGCTTTATTAAGGAAGATGGCATAGGGCAAACCTCTACCAAGTTTAAACCTCAAAAAAGTAAAGAGTGGGACCTCGTCGTCGAGGCCATCAAGCAATACGGAGAAAAGGAGGTTTTTATAATGGAATGCCCGGGTGGTAAAGGGCCCATCAATAATATATTCCAAAACAACTAAAGCCAGTGGCTTAATCCCGGGGCTGAAAACCCGGGCGTTGACCTGTCACCTCAACTTACATATTGATATGAAGAACCTTCTTTTGCTTCTGGGGCTGTTTATTCATTTTCAGTCTTTTGCACAATCACAGCATGAGAATATCACTGACCGTGCCTTTCTTACGCTTTTGGTCATCCCTTATACCAGCGCGGATGAAACTGTCCGGTCATTAGTGGAAGATAGCCGTTTGGCGAGAGTAGTCATCAACCGCATCAACGATGTATTGTCGGAACGTGGCTACCGCACCAAAGACTACGCTGCCTTGCTCCGTCTGCCGATGGTGGCGCCAACTGCCGCAGACTTAGAGCGTAGCGAAGTGAAAGAAGCCATAAAGAACTCTTCAGTAGATATTGTCATTTACGTTGAAATCAGGGTGGAGCAATTTGGAGAAAAGGACCGGCAACTACAACTGTCGATTCAAGCCATTGACCAATACTCTGCCGAAAACTACGCAAATAGCGCTCTGTTGCAGTCCAACCGCAGGCACTACGATGTTGCTAATATTGCTAATGCCGTAAACGACAACCTGCTTGCAGAGCAGTTGAAGCAATTTACAGACAGGCTGGACCGTAAATTCGTCGACCTCATAAACAATGGTCGGACATTTACGGTCCAGCTTTATGTCAGTCCGGAGCAGCCGTTTAACTTACACTCCCTTCTCAATGACCAGTCTTTGGACTTGATCGGAGGGACTGAGCAATGGATTCGTGGACGGGCATTGAGGATGTACCCGTCCGGTTCCGATTCCAATTACTGGAGAGCCGAATGCAAAGTCAAAGTCAACGATTATTCCTTTAAGTCGGACTTTAAAGCTTTTCTCAGGCAGCTTTCTATAGAGGGGCAGAGACTAGCCATACTCAATGAAACCAAAATCAATGCCAGAGTTGAAATTGAACTGGGCCTTCAGCAATAGTGGTATGGTTTCCATTGCCTTCCGCTTTTTCCTTCCTACCCCTCCACAGTCAGCACCACCCGAAAGCGCGCCTCATTCTTAATCATCCGCTCATACGCCTCATTTGCCTGCTCCAGCGGGTAGGTTTCTGTCTTCGGGCGGATATCCCCGAGGGCGCTGAAGTTGAGTGTAGCTTCGCTATCTTTAGCCGTGCCGCTCGGCCAGCCTTTGATGGACGCCCGCTTGCCGATAAGTGCAAAGGGCGATACTGAAAAAGTATCCGGCGTAGCCGCTACAATCAGTAGTTGCCCGTTGGTGCCCAGCCCGCCGATGACGGATTCAATAGCGGCACTGCTCGGCGCGGTAGCCAGGATGGCTTTGGCACCGCCCAGCTCCTGCAAAGCCTCAGCTACATCTTGTGCTTTAGCATCGATATAGTGGTCGGCACCCAGGTTTTCAGACAGCTCCTTCTTATCAGTGCCGCGCGAGATAGCTACTGTTTCGAAACCCATCTGCTGTGCGTACTGCAAGCCGAGATGGCCAAGCCCGCCTATACCCTGAACGGCTACCAGATCGCCGGCTTTAGCATCCGTATTACGCAGCGCATTGTAGGTGGTGATGCCCGCACAGAGCAGCGGCGCAGCGTCTACTGCCTTCAGTTCTTCCGGGATGAAAGCAATGGCTTCCTGCGGGGCGACCATATACTCCGCATAGCCGCCGTCGTAACTGATACCGGCGATTTTAGCGCGCTCGCACAGGATGAAATCGCCTTCCCGGCAGGGCGCACAATTGAAGCAGTGGCCACCGTGCCAGCCCACGCCGACGCGCTGCCCTTTGTCCCATTTTTCCCCCCCCTCGCCGGTCTCGTCGATGATGCCCACTACCTCGTGGCCGGGGATACGCGGGTATTCAATACCGGGGTACTGCCCTTCCTTGACAAAGGCATCGCTGTGGCAGATGCCGCAGGCGTGTACTTTAAGGCGTACCTCACCCGGCCCCGGCTCCGGCTTTTCGATGTTGACGAGTTCGAATGCGCCGCCCGGGCTTTTGACTTGCATGGCTTTCATAGTGCTGAATTGTTTTTGTTACAGGTTTGGAAGGCCTGCGGCCGGGCAGATGTTTACCGCCCTATCTGAAGACTTCTCAGATCAGGGGTATCATCTGCCTACACAGAATTTCGTAGCTTTGGGCGGCAGCCCGTTTAGACTATGTTTATAGCGGGTTCGTCATGGAAAAACAAGGAATTGTGGTTCTGGCTAAATCTTTTTTGGCGCGTTTGGCGGGCCAAATAAGCTAAAAAAGATGACGTCCCGG
>CAJXXJ010000138.1 GCA_913062745.1 uncultured Phaeodactylibacter sp. | reverse complement strand
CACAAGCAGCACCACGGTAGTCCCCTGTTTAAGCTGCTCATAGTCCCGGGTAAGCTGCAGCAGGTCGTCCAGGCTCATCCAGATCAGCAGGAAGAGGAAGGTGCCGGCTATCGTGAGGTTGAGGGAAGCTTTGGTGTAGATCGTACGAATCTCTTCCACTCTGTTTTCCTTCCAGGCCTGGGCGATGATCGGGCTGGCAATATTGGAGAGTGCGCGGGTGGGCAGCTCTATGGAGTTGCCGATAAACAGGGCGATGCCGTAAATCCCGTTGGAATTCAGGTCAAGCATAGTGGGCACCATAAACAAATCTATGCGGAAGGCCAGCACGCTGCCGATCATGCCCAGCATACCGTACAGCGCAAAGTCTGCCATTTCCCGCAGCAGCTTTTTGTGGACGAATTTAAAGTTCGGTTTTAAGTTGAGTGCGCCCAGAGTATGCAAGTAATAAGCCAGCGCAAGCACGCCCAGCCCGTAGTAGCCCACTACGCTCCAGGCAAAAGCAGACGCGGACATCCCTGCGTAGACAAACAGCAGAATGGCGGTCGGCAGTGCAATTTTAAACCATAGGTTGTCTGTCAGGGCCGAAGGGATGACTACCCGCATGAAATTGCTGCTGTGGTTGGTCAGAATACTCATGACCGTCACGAGCAGCAGCAGGGCAATGATGTACCCTATGTTCTCAAAAACGAGCTCCGCATTCAGCCCCAGCGCCTGCATCAGCTGCTCTGCCGACGATTGAAAAGCCAGCAGCAGGAGCACAAATATGCCACAGCTCAGCAGTGCGGCCATCAGCAGCAGGCCGAGGAAGCCGTGGTGGTTGCGCTGCTCATTTTTGAATACCGTAAAGTAGCGGACGGTCAGAGTATTGACGCCCAGGGAGGCAAAGGGGTAGAGAAAAGTGGCGGTGCTGACGAGAAACAGGGCATAGCCATAAATCTCTTTGTCGAGCGGGTAGATAAAAAGAGTGCTAAAGGCGGCAATGGCTGTGCCCAGATAGCTTACCATGCTCATCTTAATGCTTTGCCTTTTGATTACACCCATACGCCCTCACCGATTTTGGAGAATGCAAATAACGGAAAAAATAATATCTTCGCTGCTCAAAATTTGAACCTATGGAAGGGCTGGATCAAAAGCTAAAAGTATACGCAAGGCAGCAGTTTTTCAATGCGCTGCTGGCCGTCAGCCTGCTGCTGATTGTCGGGTTTGGGCTTTTTGGCTACTACACCGGAGAGCCGGTGTACTACCTGCTGGGGCTCTTGCTGCCCGTTTTCGCAGCTTTGTTAGTGGTGCTGCGCCTGGCCCAGCTTATTTTCAAACGTTTGTACGCCCGTTCTCATGACTATGAGCAGTTGGAAGCGCTTTTTTCAGTATACCAATACCTCAAGCCACAGGCACTGTTGCCAAAAATGAGAAACTATGCCGGCTCCCCGGATTTTCTACGGGAAGTACTGCTGCAGCTGCAGCAATGCAAGCCAAAGGTTATTGTAGAAGCAAGCTCCGGCCTGTCCAGCATGGTGGTTTCAGAGTGGCTGCTGCAGCACGCGCCGGAAGCGGTGCACTACGCGCTGGAAGACGAGGCCAAATACGCCGGGCTGACCCGGCAACAGATCTTCAACCCGAACAGCCACATACTGCACGCACCGATTACGGAGCACAAAATCGACGGTAAGCCGTGGAAGTGGTACGATATCAGCGAGATTGCTCACCTGGAGCAGATTGACTTGCTGATTATAGACGGGCCGCCTCTGCACTTGCAGGATCAGGCGCGGTATCCTGCGGTACCTTTACTGGCAGACCGGCTTAGCGATCAGGCGGTCATCCTTCTGGACGATGGCAACCGTCCGGACGAACGGGCGATAGCCAGGCGCTGGGCCAAAGAGTTGGGCATGACTTTGCAGTACCTGCCACTGGAGAAAGGCGCCTACCTGTTAAGCAAGGCCTAGCGCACTTTTCACCATCTGTTTGCCGTAGTACCGGGCATTGGCTTTCAGCGCGCCCTGCAGGGCATGAAAGCTTTGCCGCTGCTGCCGCGTCGTCCGGTAAGTGGGCTCGGACGCCACTTTCCCGTTTTTACCTACGATGTTGATACAAGCTTCCTGGCTGTGGGTGACCCATTGCCAGTTGCTCTGTAGCAGCTCCACGTCAAGGCCTGCTTCCTTCACAGCCTGGAACAAAGACTGTTCAGAGAAGAAATTGAGGTGGGTGACCGGTTCGCGCAGGAATTCCCACTCCAGCCAGGCACCTAGTGGAACCTCTATGTACAGCAGGCCGTCCGGTGCGAGGTGTTGCTTCAGATCGCGAATGAGCCCTACAGGGTCGACCACATGCTCCAGCGTATGCAAAAGCAGGATAAGGTCAAACTGTTGCCCTTCAGCCAGTGCGCTCAGGTCTTTGCCCAGGTACTGAATGCGCGGGTCAGACTGTGGGTACTGTATGAAATCCAGCAGGTAGCCTTCCTGGCCCTGCTCAATGAACGGCACAAGCAGATGCCCTTCCGCTCCACCGTAGTCGAGCACCCGCTGCGGTTTGTCTTGTGGGTTCCGCAAGCCGGAGAACAGTTCCAGTACCCGCTGCTGCCGTTCGGACCGCTTTTTAGCCGGGCTGCTGCTATGGCGCTGCTTGTCGTAGCCCAATTTGGTCAGCGTCTCGTATTTCACTTGTATATCCTCTTCATCCATGCGCGGGTCGCTGTACAGAAAACCACACGCCCCGCACTCCCGGATACGGACTTCCACCGCTGCGCTGCTGCGGGCTATTTAGAAAAACACCCAGAGGCGCTCCTCCTGCGGGCTCCACTGTGCGGGCAGTTCGCCTTCCGGCAAAAGGTGGACAGGCTGCGGGACAAAAGTATGCGTCTTCAGGACGGAGGTGGAGTCGGACTTGCAGATCGGGCAGCGGGGATGTGCTTGCATAAATGATACGATTTGCGGCAAAATTAGGATTATTTGGGTTGTTTCAAAAGGCCTATATTTGGCGCATGCAGCAGCAGTCCCAACCAAAGCACGTATTACTCATCGCCTATCAGTTTTGCCCGAAAGGCCAGATCGGCACCCGCCGTTGGTCAAAATTTGCAAAATACCTTTCCGGGCGGGGCATCAGGGTCAGCGTACTTTGCGCCCGCTATCCCTACCGCGATAAAGTGAACTGGTGCCGGGATGTAGAGCATGACCCTAATATAGAGATTCACCATCTGGCCCCCCGCTACTTATCCTACCTGCAGCGGCCCCGGCGCAGCTGGGATGTCAAATTGCTGGACCGCCTCCTTTCGCACACGCTGTATTATCTGGATAAGGCCCAACGCTGGGGGGGCGCCTGGCTCCCTGTGGCCAGGCAGTTGATAGAAAAAGAAAACATCAGGCACGTGATCGTCACCGGAGCACCCTTTACCGTAATGGGGCAGGCTGCCCGCCTGAAGCAGCGCCTACCCGGCATTCGCTTGCTGCTCGATTTTCGGGACCCCTGGAGCTTCCGGCTGCCGGAGGAGACGGCTTTCCAACGCTTCCGCAAAAAAGAGGCGCAACGTACGGAACAACAGGCGTTGTTGCATGCAGATGTCGCGCTCTTTACCACGCGGCGTATGAAAGAGGCTTACGCCGAAGCATATCCGGATCACCGGGCGCGGCTCGGCGTACTGCGTAATGGTTACGACGAGGATGACTTTCGGGAATTACCGGCTGCCGGGCCTGCTTCGTTCCGCATGGTGCATGCCGGTGCTTTATTCGGGGGGCGGTCAGAGGCCCTCAAAGTACTGCTGGAAGGCATCTCCCGTTCGGAACATCCGCTGGTGCGGGATGAGCTGCAGCTGCATTTTTTCGGAAACGACTTTCATCCGCCCGGGCTTACTCCGGACTTGCAGGCCATTTACGATAAAAAGCTGGTCTACCACGGCCCGGTCCCTCCCCGGCAACTATTTGAGGCGCTGCGCAAATTTCCCTTCGGCCTGGCGCTCAATGCTCCAACGCACCGCAACATCATTCTGGCAAAGACTTTCGATTATATGGGGCTTGGGCTGCGGATATTCGGCAT
The DNA here is from genome assembly GCA_913062745.1 of uncultured Phaeodactylibacter sp. Lineage (GTDB taxonomy): Bacteria > Bacteroidota > Bacteroidia > Chitinophagales > Saprospiraceae > Phaeodactylibacter. The sequence goes on along the minus strand of CAJXXJ010000138.1, from coordinate 4,166 downwards.
TTCGCCAGAGGGCTCCCTGTCCGATATACTGCAGCAGGAAGGACAGTACAGCGTGGGCTTCGACCCTGATGCCGTATGCAAAGCACTGGAGCAGGCAGCGGAAGATTTTGTAACAGGCCAATCAGGCCATCAGGCTTACGAAGCTTATAACTATAACCGTTTGACAGATGAGCTGCTGAAGTGGCTCGAAGGTTAACGCCCCCGCAACTTCCCCAGCATCCGCTCCCGCCGGAACTTACGGATAAACGCCCCTTCCTCCGCAGTGACGATATACTCATCGCGGCGCAGCAGCGACTGCAGCCAGCCCCACATAACCGCCAGCCCGGTGAGCCCGTAGGGTTTGTTTAGGTAGCCGGCTTTAGCAGCACTGATCAGAGTGATGAGAAAACCGTAGCGCAGGCGGTACATGCCGTTGCCCACTTTTACCCGTATCCTGACGGAGCCGGTCTCAGCGCCCAGCACCCGGTAGTGGCGTACCTGCAGGCTGGGGTCCACCTTAACGGACCAGCCGTGGTAGCGCGCCAGCAGCTCATCGGCCGTATCCCAGCCAATGGAGGCCCGCAGCCCGCCGATTTGCTCAAAGCAGGCGCGGCGGTAGGATTTGAAAGCGCCTTTGACGTGGTCGATATCCGAAAAGTTCTCGTACACCCATTTTCCATTTTCTTCTATAGCGATGGTGCCGCCGGCTATGCCCAGTTTCGGGTCTTCCGCAAAAAGTTCAGCCATGCGCTGGAAGTAGTGCCTGGGCAGCGTAAGGTCGGCATCAAGCTTGACGAGGAAGTCATACTCCTCCTGAATGGCCTGATAACCAAGGTAAAAAGCGCGGACTACTTTAGAGCCAGCCGCCCGTTTTTCTTTCTTATCGTTGTTGACCAGCTGAATCCATGGGTAGTGTGCCTGATACTGCTCTACCAAAGCGCGGGTGCCGTCGGTGGAGCCATCATTGACGATGAGCAGGCGGCGGGGGAGCAGGGTTTGCGCCGCAATGGATTCTATGGCCCGTCCAATAAATCCCTCCTCGTTGTAGGCGGGCATGACGATCACATACTTCATGATTTGCCGGATTCACGGAAGAAGAGGCCATCAATGGTATTGACGCGGCCGGTATTCAGGTCTACGCCCTCGACGTGGAAGCTGTACGGCTGGAAGCCCTGCGAACGGGCCAGGTCCATGATGTCGTAAAACTGAAATTCCGTGTTTTCGTAGATGGCGTACAGCGGGATTTCAATCTTCAGCCCAATCGCTCGGCCCAGTGTTTCCGGGGCACCGTCGATGACTTGCTTTTCGAAGCCCTGCGTGTCAATCTTGAGGAGCAGGCGGGCGGCTTCCAGGTCTTCAATATAGCGCGGCAGGATACTGTCGATGCGGTAGGCCGGCACTTCTTCCTGCCGTACGATACGGGATTTTTGATTGTGCGAAACGTAAGAGTCTTTGATCGGCAGGGCGGAGCTGAACACCGTATCGTCTGATACATTCATGGTGATGCTGCCGTCCTGATCGCCGATAGCGCAGCGCTCTGCCACTTCCCAGAGCGGGTAAGCGGCGGAGCGCTGCAACAGTTCCTGCCGCGCAGCTTCCACGGGCTCAAAGGAGAGGACCCGGCCCTGAAACCCAAAATCGTAGAGCGACTCGGCAAACTGCCCGGTATTGGCACCGATGTCTACCACATGGGTAATCCCCATATGTTTGCAGAGCATAGCCGTACGCAAGTCTTCGCTGGCAGAAGGCGTGAAGCGCTTCAGCTTCAGGTAGAGGCCCGACTGCTTTCCGACGAAGCGCTTGCTGCGCTCCAGTGTTTTGGATTGAAGGATGCGTTGCAGGATATTCATAAGTTAGGCTTCCTCTTCGTGAATGACAACTTTGTTGATCTTATCGCCCATCTGAATCTCGTCGATAACGTCCAGGCCTTCCACTACTTTGCCGAAGCAGGTGTGGTTGCGGTCCAGGTGGGCGGTATTTTTGCGGCTGTGGCAAATGAAGAACTGAGACCCGCCGGTGTTGCGGCCTGCGTGGGCCATAGACAGTACACCGCGGTCGTGGAACTGATTGTCGCCGTCCAGCTCACAGTCGATAGTATAGCCGGGGCCGCCGCGGCCATCGCCATTGGGGCATCCGCCCTGAATGACAAATTCCGGAATCACCCGATGGAAGGTCAGGCCATCGTAGAAGCCTTCCTTGGACAGTTTTACAAAATTGGCTACGGTATTGGGGGCGTCCTGATCGAAGAACTCGACCATCATGGTCCCCTTTTCGGTTTTAATTTCTGCTTTAGTCACGGTCTTGTGATTTTTTTTATGAAGTCGCAAAGGTAAGATTTTTGCGCTAAACCCGCTTCACGATTGCCCCCCAGTAGTACTGCTCGTAGAAGGAAGGCGGGGTAGGGGTATGCCTTTCGGCGAAAGCCAGCTTCAGTGCCTGTGCATACGCAGTATAATCCTCATCGGCAGTGCGGATAAGCTTGGGGCCGCAGGCATCAGGCTCTACGCCCAGCGCACCGGTATAGCTGGAGACCACGGTCGTGCCCAGCGCGATGGCTTCTACCAGTTTAGTTTTTACGCCGCCGCCCGAATTCACCGGGTTGGCCATCAGGTCGCAGGCTTTGACGTAAGTATCGATGTCCTCCACGTAGCCCAGGTAGTCGACCCGCTCGTTTTCGCGAAAGCGATTGTAGCGCTCTGGCAGCCCGCCGCCGCAGATGAGAAAACGGTAGGGGAAATCAGCAATTTTGCGTAAAGCCGGCTCGATATGCTCTACGATGCGGAGCACGGCCTCCAGGTTGGGCTGATAGGTTTGCGGCCCGAAGAAAATAATCAGGCACTCCTCTTCAGCATAGCCATGCCGTTTGCGCACTTCCACCCGGGCAGGTTCCCGGGCGGGCTGGGTGGAGTAGGGGGTTCCGTAAGGGAGCACGCTGCACTTTTCCGGGGCGATGCCGAATGCCTGTTGCCCGGGCAATACCTCATCCGGGCTGATAAAATACAGGTGATCCGCCATCCGGAAAGCCAGCCACTCGACGGCGAAGACGATGCGCCACCAGGGCTTGCCCATGCTCCGGAAGCGCTGGTACTCCAGGTTTTGCACGTAGATAGACAAACGGATATCCAGCTGCCGGCAAACCGGGTAGAGCAACAGGGCAATGAAAGGCTGGAAAGCGATGCAGTGCCGTATGTCTTCCCGGCGGAAATAGCGGTACATACGCCGCATAGCGGGCAGGCTGAGGTAACGCCATACTGCTTTTTCCAACAGCGGGGCAAGGGTAAAGGGCGCATCCTCCGGCAGGTTGTCCGGGGTAGATATGGCGTGTACGCTTTGTTGTTTTGCCAAAAACCGGCAGAGCCCGAAAGCCGCTTTGTGCCCGCCATTCTTCGGCGGCACAAAGCGGTAGGGCACTACAACGGATGTAGGGCCATCGGTGGGCATTTAGGATTTCTTTTTGCGTTTAGGGCGTACTTTTGGCGCAGTCCTTTTGCTGCTTTTGGGCTTGGGCTCCGGTTCAGCCGGCGGGTTTTGGGCATACTGATAGCCGTTGTAGCCTACGTACCCGATCAGGCCCAGCAAAATAATGCTGCTGAAAATACGCGAAACCCATACACCGCGCTCAAAGGAAGCCGGCGCAAACTCAAAGGTAATGGTGTGCTGCCCGGAGGGTATCCGCATGCCCCGCAGCAGGTAGTTGACCCGGATGTGGTCAACCGGCTCGCCGTCGATGTAGGCCTGCCAGCCTTTTTCAGGGCCGTACCATATTTCTGAGAATACAGCGAACTGCTCGCCGTCCACATCTGCTTGGTACGTCAGCTTGTTGGGCGCGTAGGACGTCAGCTGTATCTCTCCCTGGCAGGTAGGGTTGAAGCCTGCGATATACTCGCGGAATTCTTCATGCACGATGGCGGTGCTATCCGGCTGGAAATCGGCCAGGGCGTTGATCTCCGCATTGGCAGATTCTACCAGTTGGAATTCATTCACCAGCCAGGCGTTGCCGTTGGCGTTCGGGTTCACCTGCACCTGTTCCTGGCCGGGCTGCCCGAAGATGATGTATTTGGTATTGAGCATATCCAGCACCTTCTGATTGCCATTGACCAGGTGGCGGTCGATGATATCCTGCGCGCGCTGCAGTTTGGCGGCATGGTATCCGCCGATGGTCTTGTGGTGGTAGGAGGCGAAGGAGC
>CAJXXJ010000137.1 GCA_913062745.1 uncultured Phaeodactylibacter sp. | reverse complement strand
CAATGGAAACTTGAGCATTGAGGTACAGCTTCGCCAGGATACCCAGTGCACCGTAGCGGTTCATCGCATAAGCGGAGCCACCGTCTGCCAGCAGGCTCTCGCTCAGGTCCATGCCTTCGCTCACCTCCGGGATGCCCAGTGCTTCCAGCAGCTCTGATTCCACGAAGTTGAATACTTCCTCACGGCTGGCCTGGGGGGGGTCCGGGTTGGTTTCCGTCACCAGCTTCACATTGCCGAAGCAATCAAGCAAGCGCCAGTAGAAGTAAGCACGTACTGCGCGGGCCTGAGCAATTTCGGGAGCACCGAGGTTGCCGTTACCGAGGTTATCGTTGGCCGTAGCAATTGCGTTATAGGTTTGCACCCAGGTACCGTTGATGAACGGGTGGTTGGCACCGTAAGTGTGGCGGTGCAGGCGGATCAAATCGCCACCGTCAAACCAGTCACCACCTTTTGCACCGATGAACTGCTCATCAGTCGTGATTTCCTGGATGGAGTAGTAACCACCGTGGTTAGCAGTACCGGCGTTCCGGAGTTCTGCGTAGAGTGCAGTAAGCGGACCTTCGGAAGAATTGCCCTCTCCCGGATCGATTCCGTCTACCACGATGTCTTCGGTAATATCACCGACCAGGTCCTCTTCCAGGTCGGTACATGCCCCCATAAAGAGGATCATACCGAAAGCGATAGAGTATTTGAAAAGTTTGTTAGTCATAACTTTCTATTTTAACAAATTAAAAATTGAGGTTCACACCCAACGTAAACGTCCGCGAAGCGAAGTAGCTGTAGCGACGGTCGATACCCGGGCTGAGTACGTCCGGATTGGAGAAGTCGATGTCGCCGCCGTTGTCGGAGGAACCATAGTCTACTAATGATGGCTCCGGATCAGTACCTGTGTAGTTCGTGAGAATGAACAGGTTCTGGCCCGTCAGAGAAACGGTCATGCCACGGATAGCGCTGTCGCCACCGAAGTTGAAGCTGCGGGAGATCGTCATGTTATCCAGCTTGAGGAAATCCGCTTCTTCCACATACAGTGAGCTAAACTGCGCTGCAGTAAGCCCAGGCACAGCCAGTTCTGTATTTACAAAGTTATAAGATGATTGTGAAGCAATGCGTGGTTCGTAGAATGCACGGAAAGTATTTACAAGGCTGTGGCCAAGTGCGCCCCGGAAGAAGGCATTAACAGACCACTTACCGATGATGAGCTGGTTGGTCCAGCCGAATTCCAGGTCAGGGATACCATTGCCCAGCACGCGGAAGTCCGCATCCGGATCCAAAGCGCTACCCTGGTCAGCAATAACCTGGCCGTCGCCGTTGATATCTACGAAGGTAGGAGCTCCGCCTTCGCCAACACCATCGTATACCGGACCCCAGATCTGGCCAATTTCCTCGCCCTCACGGATGAGGACCATGTTGGTACCGTTCTGGCCCGGAGCACCGAGGTTAGCCCGCAGTTCCTGGTCGATTACGTACTCGTCCAGCGTAGTCTGATAAGTGCTCAGTACCAGGCCGGTATTCCAGCGTACGTTGCTCTTCTGGATTACATCGTAGTTCATTGTCAATTCAGCACCCTGTGTATTCAGGCGGCCGGCGTTCTCGAAGCGGCGGTCCACACCAAATATGGCAACATCTACGGTACGCTCCAGGATGAAGTCGGAGATATCGCGGTTGTATACATCCAGCGTAGCGCTGAAGCGGTCCATGTTCAGCTCGATACCGATGTTGGTCTCAGCTTTTTCTTCCCACTTCAGGTCCGGGTTAGCGGCGCGGATCAGCTCGGTGGAAACGCTACCGTCATCACCGTTTACAACCTGACGGATCGGCTGAGACAGGCCATTAGCCAGTGGCAGAGAACCAGTCACACCGTAGCCGGCACGAACTTTCAGCAGGTCAACACTGCCGAGGTCCAGGTAGCGGGTCAGGTCAACACCAACACCGAATGCCGGGAAGATCCCCCAGCGGTTGTCTGCACCCAGCTTGGTAGAGCCCTCGCGGCGTACAGAAGCGTTCAGGAAGATACCGTTGTCGATGGTCATGTTGGCACGAGCGAAGAAAGCGATGATTTTCTCATCCGGAGAACGGTCGCTGTTGGCTACAATAAAGCCAGCGTTCTGCAGGTCCTGAGAAGCCTCCAGGATGTTGCTGAAGTTCTCGCTGTCGTCCGGGAAGTCGCCCAGCTGGAAGAAGGTAGACTCAAAGTTGTTCTGCTGGTAGGAGTAACCAGCGGTCAGGCGCAGGTCAGACTTACCGAAGCTGTTGATGTAGGTTGCGTAACCTTCGTACAGCTGGAAGCTGGTAATCTCGTCGTACAGGTCAGCACGGCCTTTGCGTACCGGGCTAGCTGCATTACCCCGGAACAGGGAAGTCGTCGGGTAGTACTCGCGGCTGGAGAAAGTGGTTTTCTGCTGTGCCACGCGTCCGGAAATTTCCAGGTTGTCGAGAATGTTGTAGCTCAGCAAAGCACCGTAAGTTACTTCCGTACGCTTACCTTCGTTCTGGTTCTGCTCGATGATAGAAACCGGGTTGAAGCTATCGAACAGGCCAAGCGTCTCAAAGTAGCCACCGAACTGACGGCTGTTGAAGTCGAATGGTGCGTTCTCGCCCAGAACCGGTGCAGTCGGGTTGTACAGTACTGCGTAGCGCAGCGCCTCGTTGAAGCCGAACTGCGAGTTACGGTTGGTGAACGAAGAGTTGAAGTCGATGCTCAGGCGGTCGTTGAACGCCTTGGTAGACAGGTTCACACGCGCGTTGAACTGCTCGAAGCCGGAGTTCTGCAGGATACCATCGATATTACGATAGTTACCGGAGATACGGTAGTTGGTATTGCCGGAACCACCGGAAGCAGCAAGGCTGTGCACGTTGTTAACACCTACGCGCGTTACCTCATCCGCCCAGTTGGTCTCAGAGCCGAGGTCCGTACCGCCAGCCTCCAGGAATTCAGCCGGAGTCATCACATCTACGCTGTTGAAAGCTGTAGATACACCTGTCTGGCCGCTGTAGGAGAACTGTACGCCTTCGTTTTTCTTACCGGAACGGGTAGTTACCAGGATTACACCGGAAGAACCACGAGAACCGTAGATCGCAGCAGCAGAACCGTCCTTCAGTACGGTTACGTTCTCGATATCGTTCGGGTCGACGTTCTCGAGAGAAGCGCCGATGATACCATCTACTACTACGAGTGGCTCAGTGTTGGCACCAACGGTAGAGATACCCCGCAGACGGATAATGCTCTGTCCGTTGGGGTCGCCGCCGCGGTTGTACACCTGAAGGCCAGCGACTTTACCCTGCAGCAGCTGCGCCGGGTCCGTAATCGGGCCCCGGTTGAACTCATCCGCGCCAACGGAAGTAACCGCCGAGGTAATTTCCTTCTCTTCCTGAGAACCATACCCCACTACGACAACCTCATCCAGCTGCTGACCAGCGCTGAGTGACACATCAATCTGGCTGCGCCCGTTGATGTCAATCGTCTGTGAAGTGTAACCGGTGTAGGAAAAGATGAGCTGCTCGGCCCCCTCCGGTACTTTCAGTGAGTACGTACCGTCAATGTCCGTAATTGTACCTGCGGAGGTACCAGCTACTAGGATGTTAGCTCCGATGAGCGGCTCACCACTTTCGGTGTCCGTCACCGTACCTGTAATTTCTCCCTGGGCAAACGTAAAGTTGCACAGGAGCATAGCCAAGAGGAAGAGGCCTCCTCTCGCCATGGAGTTGAGTTTAAGTTTCATACACTACTCTGGTTTGATTTGTAAAACTGTATTCGATAGATGTTTATCGATGACTTTAGCCTAAACCAGGTAAGCCGGAGCACACGTTATGCGTTCTGACTATGCAGGCTGACGATGCTTTCAACCGCCGGCCGGCCCTGGGGTAAAGATTGCTTACAGTACTTTGGTCTTGGGATTATTGCTGGCTGTAATGGTGTGTGTTCTACACTAACTATTTGTAAAAGTCCTAAATATGTAGGATAAAACAAAAAACAACGAACAGTTTTTTAATTAGGGCAAATATACCAAATTAAATTGTGATGTTAAATTAGCGTTAAGGCTTTTTGAGTCAGTATCTTAACGAGCGCCTTTTGCAGAGCGCTGCCTATTGCCCAACCGGAAATCAAAACCCGACAATGACCCGACCCTGTATTTTTATACTCGCTATATGCAGCCTGCTGTACAGCAATGCTTTGGCTCAGTTTCCGTCTAATCTGCAAAAAGGTCAGCAGGTAGACATTTCCTTCACATACGTGAATGGTTTCATGGTGGTACCGGTGGTCTTCAACGGTATTTTTTCCCTGAATTTTATTTTCGATACCGGCGCCGAGCACACCATCCTTGCACACCGCCAAATCACCGACCTGCTGCAGATCAACTACCAGCGGCGGTTTACTTTGCTGGGCGCTGACCTGAGCACAGAGCTCTACGCCTACCTGGCACCGGATATCTCTCTGAAAGTCGGGCAAGTGGTGGCCCGGCGGCGCCCCATACTGGTACTGGAAGAAGACTACATGCGCTTTTCTGACTACGCCGGCATGGAAATTGCCGGCATCTTGGGGGCAGATTTTTTCCGGCAGTACGTGGTCGAGATCGACTATGAGCGGCGGCGCATCACCCTGCACAACCCCAGCGGGTATCAGGCTCCGGACGGCTTTAAACGGATAGACATCGATGTAAAACGGTCCAAACCCTACCTGACTGCCCGTACCGCTTTCAAGTCCGGGCAGACCAAAGAGCTGACTTTCTTGCTGGACAGCGGTGCTGCTCTGCCCCTCATGATCAACCTGGACACACAGCCCGAGCTGCAGTTGCCCGAGCGGGTCGTGCCGGCCAACCTGGGCCACGGACTGGGCGGCTTTCTCGTGGGCTACAAAGGGCGGCTCAAAGAGCTGTCGATGCCCCCCTTCGCCTTCCGGGAAGTCGTGTGCAGCTTTCAGGACCGCAGCTCCCTACCGGTACGGGACAGCAGTCTGCTCGATCAGCGCAACGGCATCATTGGCAATAAAATACTGGAGCGCTTTACCGTGATCATTGATTATTTCCGCGAAGACCTTTACCTAAAGCCTAACCGGCACTACAGCGATGCCTTCGACTTCGACCGTAGCGGCATGTTGCTGGTAGCCGGCGGGCCCAACCTCACACACTTTTACATATATAGTGTGCTGGATGACAGCCCTGCCCGCAGTGCCGGCCTGCAACCGGGCGACCGTATCATGCGGATCAACTGGATGCCGGCCTCTATGCTTACACTGGAAAGCATCAACGAGCGCCTTAAGAAACGCCCCGGAAAAAAAATACGCATGGTGGTCAAAAGGGACGGTAAGCGCCTGCGCAAAACACTCATCCTAAGGGACTTACTATAACGCAAAAACCTGTCCGCCAATCGCTTACCCCTTACAGCCTCCCCCTTTTTGAGTATACCAGCTATTCTCCCTATATTCCCCGTTCACGCCCCGGCCCCAACCTTGGGGGACAGGGCCCGTTACTATTACAGACCAAATTTACCAATACAGTTATATGCTCGACATCAAAGTATACACGCCGTTTGAGCCGGCTACCGTTTCCGAAAAAGAGAAAGTAGTAGATTTCCTGTACGAACACCTCGACCAGTTTGGTGATCCAAAAGAACACATCCTTAAGGCTATACAGTACGCCCAAAAAGAAATTGCCTCCCACGGTGGCTTTGTGCTGGCCGGCTTTCTGGAAGGGAAAATCGTAGGCAGTGTGGTTATCAACCGCACCGGCATGGAAGGGTACATCCCGGAAAACATCCTCGTCTACATCGCGGTAGACGGCAGTCAGCGCGGCAAGGGCATCGGCAAGCAGCTGATGCAAAAAGCGATCAGCCTGGCGCAGGGTGACATCGCGCTGCACGTAGAGCCGGACAACCCAGCCCGCCACCTGTACACCAAACTGGGCTTTACCAATAAGTACCTGGAAATGCGGCTGCAGAACAAATAGGCGGGCTTCACACCCGCAAGCCTGGCAGTAGCGTGCTTAAGTTGCATACTGACCGCTGCACGCCCGGCTTTTCTTCCGGGTTTTCCTTTACTGATGCCTGCAGGTATGGCACTTGCAGCTCCTTTTGCCGGTATAACGCCGTGCTCCCCAGCCAGATGGCCAGAATAAAATCAACACCGAGGAATGCACTTTATTGACATTATAATATTCATTGTCTATTTCATTGGGATGCTGGGAATAGGGTTCTTCTTTTTCCGGCAGAACAAAAACTCCGACGATTACTACGTAGGTGGGCGCGATATGGGCAGTATCCACATCGGCTTATCAGTAGTCGCTACGGATGTGGGCGGCGGTTTTTCCATTGGCCTGGGCGGCCTGGGCTTTATCATGGGGATAGCCGGTTCCTGGATGCTCTTCACCGGGCTGATTGGTGCCTGGCTAAGCGCGGTTTTCCTCATCCCCAAAGTCAACCGCCTGTCTAAAAAGATCAACCTGCTGACCTTCCCGCAGCTGTTTGAGTTTTTCTACAACCCGCGCGTGGCCCTCTTGGCCGGCATTATTTCAGCGATCGGCTACCTGGGCTTCACCAGCTCACAGTTGCTGGCGGGCGCCAAACTGGCTTCGGCCACCTTCACCGGGCTGAGCCTGCAGCAGGCGCTGGTCGCTATGGGCATTATTGCCGTGGTGTATACCGTGGCCGGCGGACTGAAAGCCGTTATCTACACCGATACGGTGCAGTGGATCATCCTGATGTCCGGCCTGGTTTTCATAGGCATCCCGATGGGCTACTACGCAGTAGGCGGCTACGAGAGTATTGCCTCTACGGTACAGCCCGAGCTGCTGCAGCTTTCGAACGTCAGCTGGTCACAGCTTGTGAACTGGGGCGTCACCATCATCCCGATCTGGTTTGTGGGCATGACGCTCTACCAGCGTATCTACGCCTGCCGCGATGAGAAGACCGCGCGCCGCGCCTGGTACGTGGCCGGATTGTTTGAGTATCCGATCATGGCGTTTATGGGTGTGTTGCTGGGCCTGTTTGCCCGCGTGGGCGCTGACCAGGGCATGTTTGAATACCTGGGCTATATGGACCCGGAGAATATGGACGCGGAAATGGGCTTGCCCCTGCTTTTGCGCACGGTACTGCCGGCTGGCTTGACCGGGCTGATGCTCTCGGCCTATTTCTCTGCCATCATGTCTACTGCGGACAGTTGCCTGATGGCGGCTTCCGGCAATGTGGTGACCGATATACTGGAGCGCTTTCTGCCGCTGAAGGGCGACGAGAAGAAGATCCTGCGCTACAGCCAGATTGCTACCCTTGCCATCGGTGCCATCGCCCTGCTGATCGCGCTGAGCATGCAGAATGTGCTGGAGCTCATGCTGCTGTCCTATGCCTTCATGGTCTCCGGCCTCTTTGTGCCGGTCATCGGGGGGATGTACTGGCGGCGCAGCACCCCTACAGCTGCTTTTTGGGCTATGCTGCTCGGGGGAGGCACTACTTTGCTGCTGATCCTTACAGCGTACCAATTGCCGTATGAGCTTGACGCTAATATTGCCGGCATCAGTATCTCTGCACTATCCTTTGTCGTTTTAAGTTACCTCACGCCCCGGCCGGAAGTATCGGCTGTGGAGCGTTTGTCAAATTCTACCCAATAGCATGAATACCAGTTTTGAGCCCAAGTGGGCAAAAGGCCTGCAGGAGCTGCGGCGCTATTTGCACCAGCATCCGGAACTGTCGGGCGAAGAGAAACAGACCGCAGCTTACGTGAGCGCACAGCTGCGGGAGCTGCAACCGGACCACATTCTGGAAAACATAGGAGGCAACGGCCTGGCCGCTGTTTTTGAAGGCCAGGAAGACGGCCCCACTATCATGTACCGGACAGAGCTCGATGCGCTGCCTATCGAGGAGGTCAACGATTTTGATTACCGCTCGAAGGAAAAGACCGTGTCGCACAAGTGCGGGCACGACGGGCATATGACGATCATGCTGGGCTTTGCCCGCTACCTGGCTGCTAACCGCCCCGGGCGCGGGCGCATCATCCTGCTCTTCCAGCCAGCCGAAGAAATCGGTGCCGGTGCGGAATGGATGCTGGCCGATGAACGCTTCGAATCGCTGCTGCCGATCGACTATGCATTTGCGCTGCACAACCTGCCGGGGTTTCCGGCCGGGCAGATTGTCTGCAAGAAGGGGCCCTTCAGCGCGGCGGTCAAAAGCCTAATCATCCGCCTGAACGGCAAAACCTCACACGCCGGGGAGCCGGAGAATGGGA
>CAJXXJ010000136.1 GCA_913062745.1 uncultured Phaeodactylibacter sp. | reverse complement strand
CATGACGGATGCGATTGAGCCGCAGGAAGAAAAACAGCTGATCAAGGCTATACGCGACTACGAGGGGCTTGATTTCTACTTCACGAAATTCTACGAGCTGGTGCAGCTGTACCGGCAGTTTCTGCTCATCCGCATGCGCTACGGGCACCACCGGGTCACGGAGGATTTTCTGAAACGCTACGCGGCCAAGTACAGGGAGTGCAAGCAGGTTTTTGACCGCATGCACGATGCTACGCTTGATATCGTCGGGCAGTATTCTGAGCAGTCCTCGCAGTCGATCCACTGGGAGAACTGGCTGACAGAAGTCTTCTACGATGAGGCCCTCGATGGCCTCAACCGCTACTTGGCGCTGGTACGGCTTACTTTTATTTACTTCAATTACCGGCAGTTCGATAAGCTGCTGGAGAAGTACGACTACATAGACGAGGTATTCCGGCGCGGGCAGTATTACTCCCGCCGGCTGCTGCTCAACTACTACGGTAACCGGCTGCTGTTGCACACTAAATTTCAGGAATACGATAAGGCCGAATACTACGGTTACCTCTCCATCCGGGATAAAAACAGCGATTACATCCACTACGTCAATAACCTGAGTGCTGTGCTGCTGCGGCAGAAAAAGTACGCCGAAGCCCTAGAGCTCATGCGCACCGCTTACCCGGAAATGAAGAACAGCCCGAGTTTCCACAACCGTATTGGTTTTGTAGCCTTTTACCTCAAATGCCTCAATGCCAACGAACAGTACCGCAACGCTGAGAATTATGCGGAGTCGTTCCTGCAGGCTTACAAGAAGGAAGTATTTGAGTACCGCTGGCACATCTTTTTTTCTTCCTACCTGGAGGCAGTGCTGCGGCAGGAAAAGTATGCCAAGCTGCTAAAGATTGTACGCAAGTATCAGCTGATTGACCGCGACCGGCAGTATCAGCGCAATGCGAATTACCTGCCCACTATACTGTGGTACAATGCGATAGCGCAGTATAAAGAAATGCTGCTGCAGAAAGAAGAGCTTTCTGAGCTGGTGCACGAATCTATACTTGCGCTCGACCGCATCGAGGACAAGCAACATCAGCTACGGGACTTGCTGGAGCAAATCCGGCCCTTCGTCCCGGGCGTTGTCAACCGCGTACAGGACAAGATGCAGTTAGCCTAGTACACTGGGCTGCTGCTGCGGAGCAGTCGTGCTGCCTGGTTTTACGGTTTGTTGTTTCTGTGCTTGGTGTAGTAGTGATTGTTCGTAATGGCGTACGAGCCTGGCTTGGTTCTCAGCCATTTTGTTCAGCACGCGGAGTTCCTCGTTGAGGATTTTCTCGCGTTCCTGAGCCCGGTTGGAGTAAGAGAGTCGCTTCCGGTTGCGGTTGATGTCAAGAATTTTCTGGACGGTATGGTTTAATGAAATTCGGGCTCTAATGAGTCGGCGTTTAACAGACCTCTTAGTCATACCTCGGTTATTTGGTTTAGTAGATAAACAGCTTACTTCTAAGCTGCTGGTTAATGATGATTGGGCGTTGGTTAACCAAATTACCAAAAACAAGAAGAAGGAATAATGGGTGTCATAAAGAACTTATTTTGGATTGTATGATCTTTTCAAAACTTAATTTGAAAAGTGGTGTCCTCAAATCTACAAAAAAATAACAACTTATCCTAGATTTGGATCGCACTCTAAGTGTTAATGCCGGGCAGCCCTTGTTAATGCTATGGTATAGCTGGGAATTTTATGCTCAAACAACTCCTCTGGCCGGGAAAATGAAGCACTTTATAGAAACAGCCCGGCGGTAGGTAGGAAGTCCGGGCGCGGCATGCAGCGTAGGGGTATCTTTGCAGCATTATTAACGCTTAACCTATAAACAATGAAAAAAGCCCTGTTTGTACTCGTGGCCCTCTGCGGCCTGACTACGCTGAGCACTGCGCAGGAATACAAAATTATCACCACCGTAGAGTCTATTGTGCCGGGCGGCCTGGGCCGTTCCCGCATGATTGAGACCAAGTCTGAAGTGGATGCCGATGCGTTCACCACGGAGCGCACGGATGGTACCGACAGCGACCAAAACCGGGTGCGCCGCCGGGATGCCAAGGTGGACGAGTTCGCAGAGACCAAGATGCTGAACTTCTACAGCCTGGTGGGGATCAATTTTCAGAACATCGCTTCCAACGACGCTATGGTGTCTTCCCGCATCAATCAGCTGGCGCAGGAAGGCTGGGTGCTTGCTTTTGTGACTTCCGGAGTGGAAAGCAGTGCCGGTGCCGACGATGGCGAAGGGATTTTTATCACCCGCTACGTATTTAAGCGGGAGCAGTAAAGAGGAAAAGGAATAAAGGCATTAAAGCGCCCGGATAACGCCTGATGCGGCTATCCGGGCGTTTTGGTTTTGGAGGGTAACTTCAGGCATCCCTAAAGCTCATACTGCTTAATCTTGCGGTAGAGCGTGCGCTCGGAAATGCCGAGGTCAGCAGCGGCTTCCTTACGGCGGCCGTTGTGTTTTTTAAGCGCTTTTTGGATCAGCCCCTTTTCATTTTCTTCCAGCGAGAGGTTCTCTTCGATTTCCTCGGTATGCGCGTAGTGCTCGTCCGCTTCTTCCCGGCTCAGGATGATGGGCGTGAGGTGGTTTTCGCCGCTCTCCGGATGGTAAGGCTCCTCGTCGTGGTAGTCTTCCAGAAAATCGCTGACCCCCTGCGCAGAACGGCCGCTGTCCCGCTGCGATTCAGCCGGCATTGATTGGTCCGGCCCCTGCAGGCTGCGGATCTCTTTGACGTCCGGCACACGCAGGTCGTTATTGCGGATCAGCTCAAACACCAGCGTCTTCAGGTCGTTCAGGTCGTTCTTCATATCGAGCATCAGCTTGTAGAAGATTTCCCGTTCCTGCATGCTCGCGGCCTTGTCTGAGCCGTGTTGCCCCTCCGGTATCATCGGCAGGTTGCGCTTTGTAATTTGGGGGGCGTAGTGCACGAGCTGATCAGCATCAATCAGTTTATCCTCCGCGAGTACAGAGGCTTGTTCTGCCACGTTTTTCAGCTCCCTCACGTTGCCGGGCCAGCTATAGTTTTCCAGCAGCAGCTGCGCCCGCTCATCGAGCCGCACCGGTTCTGTACGGTACTTTTCCGCAAAGTCGACGGCAAACTTGCGGAACAGCATGTAAATATCTTCCGGGCGTTCGCGCAAAGCCGGCACACTCACCGGCACGGTATTCAGCCGGTAGTACAGGTCTTCGCGAAATTTGCCCTTGCGCACTGCTTCCAGCAGGGACACATTCGTAGCAGCGATGATACGCACATCCGTCTTTTGCACCCGGGAGGCGCCCACGCGGATAAATTCCCCGCTTTCCAGTACGCGCAGCAGAAAGGACTGCGTATCCAGCGGCATCTCGCCAATCTCGTCCAGGAAGATCGTGCCGCCGTCCATAGATTCAAAGTAGCCCTTGCGGTCGCTCGTAGCGCCGGTGAAAGCGCCCTTCTCATGGCCAAAGAGCTCCGAGTTGATGGTCCCCTCCGGTATTGCACCGCAGTTGATCGCGATGAACTTATTGTGCTTGCGGGCGCTCAGCCCGTGGATGATTTTTGAAAAAACCTCCTTGCCCACTCCGCTTTCTCCCGTGATCAGTACGGAAAGGTCCGTATTGGCTACCCGTACGGCAGTGCTCAGCGCCCGGTCGAGGAGCGGAGAACGGCCTATGATGCCAAAACGTTGTTTGATAGCCTGGAGGTTTTCACCCATGTCCTTTTGGTTTTCGTATTGTAGTAATGCAGCGAGTAGCGGAAAATACGGGGCCTTTTATCCGGCTTCCACCAGCTGGCCGCGCAGCGTAGCGCTCGTCGCGTCCTCCACTTTTACATAGCAGTAGTGGCCAGGCTCCAGGCCGGCAGCTTTGGGGAATACAATCATCTTATTCTGGCTGTTGCGGCCCTTGAACTCCTGGTCAGAGCGCTTGGAATCCCCCTCAATAAGCACTTTGAAAGTCTTGCCGATATCTTTCTTGTTATGCTCAAAGGACACCTGCGTCTGCAGCCGGATGATCTCCTGCAGCCGCCGCTTCTTCACCTTCAGGGGGATGTCATCCTCGTACTTTCGGGCAGCGAGCGTGCCAGGGCGCTCTGAGTAGAAAAACATGTAAGACATGCTGTAATTCGAGCATTCGATCACGCTCAGGGTATCCTGATGCTCTTCCTCGGTTTCGCTGCAGAAGCCGGCGATAATGTCAGAAGAGATCGCGCAGTCCGGCATAATCTCGTAGATGCGGCGTACCTTATTCATGTACCACTCGCGGTCGTAGGTACGGTTCATCAGCTTCAGTATGCGGCTGTTGCCCGACTGTACCGGCAGGTGGATGTATTTGCAGATGTTCTCGTACCGCTTCATCGTGTACAGCACCTCATCCGTAATATCCTTCGGGTGAGAGGTGGAAAAGCGGATACGCAGGTCAGGGTGCACAAGCGCCACCATTTCCAGCAGTTCCGCAAAGCTTACGGGCTCTCCGGTTTCCGGGTTTTCCCACTTGTAGGAATCCACATTCTGCCCCAGCAGCGTCACCTCCCGGTAGCCGCGCTGAAAAAGGTCGGTCGCTTCCGCTACGATGCTGAACGCATTGCGGCTGCGCTCCCGTCCCCGGGTGAAGGGCACTACACAGAAGGAGCACATATTGTCACAGCCCCGCATGATGGAGATAAAAGCGCTTACGCCGTTGGAGTCGAGCCGCATCGGGCTGATATCGGCGTAGGTCTCTTCGCGGGAGAGGAAGACATTGATGCCTTTGTCGCCATCTTCTGCTGTCGCAATCAGCTTAGGCAGGTCGCGGTAAGCATCCGGGCCCAGCACCAGGTCCACCAGTTTTTCTTCTTCCAGCAGCTTCGCCTTCAGGCGCTCCGCCATGCAGCCCAGCACGCCTACCAGCGTACCCGGCCGGCTTTGTTTCACCTGGTCGAAAATGCGCAGGCGCTTGCGGACCGTCTCCTCCGCTTTCTCCCGGATAGAGCAGGTGTTGACCAGAATAAGGTCGGCCTCTTCCATATTGCGGGTCGCACGGTAACCCTCCCCGGAAAGTATAGAGGCCACAATCTCGCTGTCGCTGAAATTCATCTGGCAACCGTAGCTTTCTATGTAGAAATGCTTGCCGTTTCCCTCTGTATGCGCTGCCTTGCGGGCGTCGGTATACGCCTCGCCCTGACGGCTTTCGTCCATCTTTTGCTGCAATCCAACAAGAGTAGGGTTGTCGTTGTACATGGTCCGCTTGATTTCTGATTTCTTGAACTGACCGGCAAAGATAAAACATTTTGCAGGGTATAGTGACAATTTGGCAGGTTGATTTCCGAATTTCCTGTTGCGCCATATCCTGGCAAAGCTGCATCTTTATTCAAAACCCGAAACGCAATGAAGTCGAGCATAGTTCTTTCTCCGTTTCTTTTCTTCTTTCTCTTTTCCTGCGGCGGCGGCAGCGGCTCACAGGACATGGCCTATGAGTCGGAAGGCCGGATGGTAAAGGCCAGCCCGGATCAGATGGCAAAGCCGCAGCCCGCAGATTTGCCCGAACGGCAGCTCATCCGCCGGGCGAGCATGAATATGGAGGTGAGCGACTATGAGGAAGCAATGCAGACAGTACGGGCGCTTACACAAAAATTTGAAGCCGAGATCACCGCGGAGCAGGAACAACAGTACGGGCAGCGCCTGGAAAACCGCATGACGCTGCGCATGCCGCCGGCTCAGCTTGACCCCCTGATGGAAGCGCTCGTGGAAATCGCGCGCTTCGTAGACAGCAAATCTGTAGAGGTGGAAGACGTCACGCAGCAGTATATCGACCTGGAGACGCGGCTTGACGCTAAACGCGCCGTAGTGCAGCGCTACCGGGAACTGTTGGAAAAAGCACAACGTGTTCAGGAAATACTGGCCGTCGAGGAGGAACTGCGCAAGGTGATTGAGGAAATTGAGTCCACCGAGCAGCAGCTGCGTTATCTGCAGCGGCAGACCGGGCGCAGCACGCTACAGCTTACCATTTACGAAAAGACGCGGGAAGGGGCCGCACAGCGTACTTTCGGCAGCCGGGTAGGCAATGCCCTCACGGGAGGCTGGCAGTTGTTGCAAAACATAGTCATCGGCCTAATCACCGCCTGGCCGGTACTGATCCTCCTTGGGCTGTTCCTGCTTTGGTGGATACGCCGCCGCAGGAGAAAACAGGCTTAGCCCAGCTTATTGCGGCCGGAGAAGCCCATCAGCATTGGGACCAGAAAAAGAAGGACTGCGAATACGATAATGAGGGAAAAAGTGCCGCCTGTCATGATTGCCAATTTTTGAGGTGAATTAATTTTTCATCAAAATAGGCGCTTTTCACCTGGCGCACAGTGAGTTTGGTCAGGCCGGAAGGTGACCTCTCTCATGCTTTCCGCAAAAAAACATCTACTGCGGCTTAAAAGAAATGGAGTACGTTGAGAAAATCGCCGATAAGATCAACACCATCAGCCTGAGCGGCGGCGGGCAGGTACTGGAGCAATTGCAACAGCTCTTCCTGAAAGAGCGGGATTAAGCGTAGGGCTGCCCCGGGATGGAGGCAGCCCTATTTATTTTTAAAAGTTGAAATCCACCCGCATCGTCAGGTTGCGCGGTGCCTCAAGCAGGCCCGGGCGGGTAGAGTACACTTCGTTGAATGCATTATTGAGCAGGAAGGACAAGCGCCAGCTGTCCGAGAAATTGTATCCGGCCCGGAAATTCATCACAGTGAAGCCGTTGCTGTTGGCTTCCCGGAAACGCTGCAGGCCATTGATCACCAGGAAGAACGCCTGGTCTACAGCCTCTATCTGGCTGTTATAAAACGTCTCTATGCCCACAAAAGCGCCTTTGTAGTCGGCCTGCAGATCAAGCTTGAACAAGTGCTGCGAGCGGTATTTCAGGATGTCGGTATCTGAAGAGGAATTGATCGCGTTGATCTGCCCCTGTGTAGGCTCTTCGCCGGGGTCCGGCAGTTCGTTGTCAAACAAGGCAAAGCGCGGGTCAACATAGGTGTAGCCCGCGAGCAGGCTGACCGGTACGCCAAGGATTTCCCCCTGGCCGGCAGCTGTGACTTCAAATCCTTCTATAGTCGTATTCCCGATATTGACTGCCCGGAAGCTGCCGCCTACAAAGTTGAACTCCATCATATCAAAGTAGCGGGAGCGGAACAGGGCCACGTCCAGAAAGCCTTCAAACCGGGATACGCGGAAGCCCTGCTTGACCCCCACTTCGGCGGTCCATCCGGTTTCTGACTGCAGGGTAGGGTTGGGGTCGATGCGCAGCACGCCTGCCTGGGTGACGATGTACTTTTCCGCGACCGTAGGGAAGCGGTAGCCTTGCCCCCAGCTTGCCCGCAGGAAGGTAGCCTCGGCAGCCCGGTAATTGGCGCCCAGGCGGAAGACCGGCTTGGATTCGCGCTCCTCAGAGGGCGGTACCACGCCGCGCGGGTACTCAAAGCCGGGATTCCTGAGCAGGTTGTCTTCGTAGCGGAAGCCTGCTGAGACATTCAGGCGGTCGAAGAAGCGTTTCTCCAGCTGCAGATAGGCCGCCAGGTTGCGCGAGGTGAAGGTCGTGTCCCCATAGAGTTCAGCCTCGATGTCCGTGCCCTGTGCCACAATACCGCTCGTCAGCACCAGGCCAATGTCGCTCATCTGCCGCTGAAACTGGTACTCGGCGTAGTACATATCGGAGGAGTTGCCCTGGTTCTGGTCGTTCTCGTTGTCGATATTGTAAAAACGGCTCAGGATACGGTGGCGGTTATTGGCCCCGTCGTAGTAAGTGAGGGTGGGGTCAATATTGTACCGCAGCCGCTCCCGGCTTGCGTAGGTGGTTTCTGCTCCGACGTAGGCGGCAGTATCCGACTTCCAGTAGAAGAAGGAAGCGGTCTCGCCGGCATTGAAATTGGCATTCAGCCCTACCGTCAGCCGGTCGCTGAAGCGGTAGCGGGTACTGAAATCAAAGCGCCCGATGCGTTTATAGCTGTCTTTGTTAAAGCTTTCTTCGTTGAGGTAGTAGCCGCCCAGCACCAGATCCAGCTTGCCGATCTTGCGGCGGTGGGCCAGGCTGGCGCCGATGGTGCTCGGTGCGCTGCCGTTGTCCCACCACTTCAGCCGCTCGTCTTCCGGCGGGAAGAAATGGGTATAGAACAGCGCGCCTTCGGTTTCCGGCTCGGATTTGGCGTAAGCCGTACGCACGTTGATGATGCCGTTCAGGGCGGAAGAGCCGTACAGGGCAGAAGCAGCACCCTTGACCACTTCCACCTGCGCGATATTTTCGATCGGCACATCATCCCAGTTAGGGAAGCCGGCATCTGCTGA
>CAJXXJ010000135.1 GCA_913062745.1 uncultured Phaeodactylibacter sp. | reverse complement strand
GCCATTGCCGACGGGGATATCGTAGAGGTGGCAGATGCGTTGTGCGACCTGCAGTACGTACTGTCAGGAGCCATTTTGGAATTTGGCCTCGGGGAGCAGTTTAAAAGCCTGTTCGAGGAAGTGCAGCGCTCCAACATGAGCAAGGCCTGCGACACCCGCGAAGAAGCAGAGAAAACGGCACAGTACTACCGGGAGGAGCGCGGTTTCGACAGCCACATTGTAGAGGAAGACGGGCACTTTCTGGTGTACCGCAAACCGGACAATAAAACCCTGAAGTCTGTTCATTACTCACCGGCAGACCTGCAGAGCATCCTGATGGCTAAAAAACGGTAGCGTTACTTCCCCAGCAGCTGCTCCACCCAGTCCATCAGCTCGTTCATCTGAAACGGCTTGGTCATGTAGGCGATTGCACCGAGCGCACGCCCCTGCTCGATATCCTTTTTCTGGGCAGCAGCGGTGAGGAAAATAAACGGAATGCGGCTAAGATGGGTTTGCTCGTTGAGTTTGGCTTTTAGCTGAAAGCCACTGAGTTTAGGCATTTTGACATCACAGATCACCAGGTCGGGCGGGTCGCTTTGTATAAGCTGCCACCCCTGCGCTCCATCAGCGGCGGTGGTAACGGTGTACTGTTTTAATTCGAGGTATTCGGCAATATTTTCGCGGATTTGCAGCGCGTCTTCTATGACAAGTACTTTTTTCATATTGGCCTGATTAAAAAACATTAAGCAGCCCGGCCAATATAGCAAATGTAGGGCCGGTGTCTGCTAATTTACTTCTTGCTGGTTCAGCATCAAAGCATCTTTTAACTCAGCCCGTGTAGGGTTTGTCTTTCCGTCAAAAATAACATGCCCATTGAGAACGACTGCGGGGATGGAGTCTACGCCGGAAGAGAGGATTTGCTCTACTTCCATGATCTGCTCTACATCAACTGATAGGTCCAGTTCCCGGATAACCGCCTCGATGTTGCTGCTCAACTGCCGATGGCGGCTATTGCCCAGCCCTAATATTGTAATCTGTTTCATGCTCCATCTGGCTTTATTCATGCCTCTAAAGTGAGCATAATAGCTGAGCAATGCTTATGACATTTATCAGGCATGCCTTTGAATTATATCAGTAGTGCCGGCGCGATAAGCGGGATTTGCGACCTTTTGCTATTATTTGTTGCTCCAGCCCGTTATATTTACCGGAAATGAGGCCAAAGCCGGCCTTGCAACGGGTACACAGCTGTTTTGTTCAGCCTGTTTTTTAAAGCTATAACTTTCGGATTAGCGACTATGCCTTACCAAAAGTCTCCTCTTACTACTTCCCAACCCTTCTCTTTGGAGGGTTTCGTCAGTTCACAGCTCGATGGTGTGATCATCATACAATCAGATGGGACGATACTCGGGCTGGACGAAGAGGCGGCCCATCTCCTGCAAAGCACGAAAGAGGCGTTGAAGGGCAATAATATTTTGAAATTCATACCTAAACTTCAGCTGCCGGAAGTGTTTTCTACTGTTGAATCCCGCGGCCGGGCCCTGTTGCAGCCCGCTGACGCAACAAGCCCCCGGCAGATCTCCTATCTTTTACGGGGAGGCTGGCAGCAACTGGAAGATGCCTACTTCCTGCTGCTCCACTCTGCAAACTCTTCCCTGGAAGACCTAAAGCTGTACAGCCGGCTGTTCGATTGGATGCCCGTAGGTATCGTAGTCTATAATCTGGCGCAGGAAGTGCCGATCATGTGCAACCGGCGGCTGCTGGAGCTCTTTGAAGCCGATGATGCTGAGGCTTTCCTTTACGATGGCCCGCTTTCGCTAAAAGCGGACAACCCGTTGAAAATGCGGCTCAATGAACTGCGGCGTTCTGAGGGCAAACGCTTTGAGATGGAGTTTCCGGTGCCGGAGCGCGAAGCACTGTGCCTGGAAGTGACCACAAGCATTATCCCCGGCATGGGCGATGAGCACTTGCTGCTGCTTTTTCAAAACATCACCGACCGCAACAGCAATGCCCGGCGCCTGAGGGAAAGCCAAAACCCCCTGCAAGCCATCATCGGCACCGCTGTGGACGGCATCATCATCATTGATGCCAGGGGTACCATTCAGATGGTTAATGAAGCGACCATCCGGCTATTTGGCTATGCAGAGGAGGAAATGCTCAACCAAAACATCAAAATGCTGATGCCGCAGCCCCACCGTGGGCAGCACGATGGCTACCTGGCTAATTACCGGCAAACCGGAGAAGAGCGCATCATCGGCACCGGCAGGGAGGTACAGGGCCAGCGCAAAAACGGCGAGTTGTTCCCTTTCCGGCTTGGAGTGAGCCGGGTAGATGTGGCAGAGGGGATGCTCTTTACCGGAGTAATCCATGACCTGACCGAGCAGAAAAAGGCGGAGCAGAAGATACTGCGGCTCAACCGCGAGCTGGAGCAAAAAGTGGAAGAGCGCACCGAGAAACTGACAGAAGTGGTGAATAAGCTCCTGCAGTCTAACCTAAAACTGGAGCAGGAAATAAAGGAGCGTAAAGCAGCTGAAGATGCACTGCGCCAAAATGAAGAGGAGCTGCGCAGGTCGCTGGAGCGCGAAAAGGAACTGAGCGAGCTGAAGTCGCGCTTCGTCTCTATGGCCTCCCACGAGTTCCGGACACCGCTGACAACCATCGCATCGAGTACTGAACTGGTCGGCTTATACACTAATTCGGACCAGCAGCCTAAACGGGAAAAGCACCTGAAGCGCATACAATCGGCCGTCACCAACCTGACTGGTATTCTGGGCGACTTCCTGTCCCTGAGCAAACTGGAGGAGGGCAAAATCAAAAATGTACCCACCGAGTTTCAGCTGCACGAGCTGCTGGACGAAATCACCGATGATGTGCATACGCTGCTGAAGAAGGAGCAGCGCATTGACGAGCAGTACCACAATGTGGATCATAACATCGTCCTGGACCAAAAAATCCTCAAAAATATTTTTATCAATCTCTTGTCTAATGCCATCAAATACTCTGGTGCCGGCAGTACCATCACCCTGCAGGTAAAGCTGGAGCAGCAACTGCTAAAGGTCCGCATATCGGATGAAGGCATCGGCATTCCGCAAAGCGAGCAAAAACATCTGTTCAGCCGCTTTTTCCGCGCCGAAAACGCGGTCAATATACAGGGCACCGGGCTTGGCCTGAATATCGTAAAGCGATACCTTGACCTGCTCGATGGCGATATCGGCTTCGAGAGTGAAGAGGGAGCAGGCACCACTTTTTTCTTTGAAGTGCCGGTAGCGCCTGCTCCTGCAGAGTAACTGCTTACTGATCCAAAGCCTGTGCTTTATACACCAATTCCACCAGCTCCTCCCGGTAGCCATTAGGGTCATATACGGTAGCGCCGGAGATCCACTCCACAATAGCTTCATAGCTGGTACTCCCCTTGTACGCTGAGTCCCGCAGCAACAGGCCGAAGCTGGCTGCTCCGGCAGCAAAGCGCATGCTTTCTGAAGCCTGGTTGAAAGAATAGTTTTCATCCAGGATGTCGAGCGAAAGTTCCTGGCTCTGATCTTCATCGGGATGCTTGTAGCGGAAATCAATGGTGAAAGAGGGCTGCTGCAGGGAGCTGCCGCCGTTAGCAGGCTTGATTTCGTAAAGGGCGGTAATGGTCTGCCCACTGCCAATTTCGCCGGCATCTTTGCTGTCATCTTCAAAATCCTCATTGTCGAGCACCCGGTTTTCGTAACCAATGAGGCGGTAGGCTTCCACCAGGCTGGAATTGAAGGTGACCTGTACTTTAACGTCTTTGGCCACGGTATACAGCTTGCCCATTTCCTCCACGAACACCTTGCGCGCTTGCACCAGATTGTCGATATATTCATAGGTGCCGTTGCCATTATTGGCCAGCTGTTCCATTTTGCCATCCTGATAGTTGCCGGTGCCGAAGCCCAGTACGGTGAGGAAAATGCCCAGGTCGCGCTTGGACTCGATCAGCTCAATCAGGCCCTCCTGAGAGGATACGCCCACATTGAAGTCGCCGTCGGTTCCCAGTATCACCCGGTTATTGCCGCCCTGTATAAAGTTTTGCTGGGCTATTTCATAAGCAGTAACAATACCCTGCGCTCCCGCCGTACTGCCCCCGGACTGTAGTGATTCGATAGCATCGAGCATAGCCGCTTTATCGGTACCCGGAGTAGAGGGCAGGGCCACGCCCGCATTACCAGCGTAGGTAACGATAGCCACCCGGTCTTCCGGGCGCAGCTCTTCCACCAGTAGTTTGAAGCCTTCCTTGAGCAGGCCCAGTTTATTGGCTGCGTTCATGGAGCCGGAGACATCGATGAGGAAAACGAGATTGGCAGGGGGCACTTCGTCCTGAGGGATTTCCTTTCCTTTAATGCCAATGCGGATCAGCTTGTGCGCTGTCTCCCAGGGGCAGCGGCTGACTTCGCCATTGAGCGCAATAGGATGCTCGCCCTGCGGGCCCGCATAATCGTAATCGAAGTAGTTGATCAGTTCTTCGGTGCGTACAGCGTCGGGTGGAGGTAAAATGCCATCGTTCAGAAAGCGGCGCACATTGCTGTAGGAACCGCCGTCTGCGTCGATGGAAAAGGTGGAGGTGGGCTCCTCGGCTACCTCGATGAAAGGGTTTTCTATGATTTCGTTATAGCCTTCACCGGCAGGGTCGTAGGGCGGGTTGCCCAAATTATCCGAAAAGCCGACAGCGGTATCGGCTCTGTAGCCGCCGTCAAGCGACATATCGTCGGTTTCGCAGTTCCAGAGCAGGAAAGGGATCAGGGCGATCGCAAAGAAGGTTACTTTTCTCATGGCCTTATGGTTTAGTTTATTGAGCAGACGAGTCTGGCGATAAAGGGGTTGGGTTGGTAGAATAATTCCTGGCAGAGTTGCATAAACGGCCGGATGTGCGTAGTATTAGGATGGAATTCACGACCCGGCACCATGAATTGGAGACAACTCGACAAAAAAGAACAGGCGGAGCAATTCCGCTTTACCCTCGTCACTTTTCCCGAGGCGGCCCGGTTCATCCTGAAGAATCGGCTTTGGGAATGCTTCTGGCGCTACGGCTGGTTTTCGCGCATCTTCATGTTCATCGCTATCCTGATTGGCATCAGCCTTATCTCAGATATATTTTCGCAGCTTCGGCATTTACGCTTCGAGAGTTTTTCGCAATCGGTCAGCAGCATGGGCATGGCCGTGCAGGGGATCGCGCACAGCGGCTATGAGCTTATAACCAACAGCGGCAGTAAGTTTTTCATGCTGGTACTGCTGGAAGTCATCGTATTCCATGCTTCCCGCCTTACCCTGCAAATCATCAGCGGGAAGGATTCCAAAGCCAGTTTTGACCACTTCCTGAAGGCGCAGTTTCGCATGATTATCGTGGGTGGCTACGCCTGGGTACTGACGCTGGTGTTCTCCATCCCGGTGAAAATCGCTTTCGGCATTTTTGAATTTCTGGATTTCCTCAAGCCGACTGCCCTGTTTCTGGTGCAGGCCTTTTTCATGGGCTTCAGCATCAATGACAACTATACCGAGCAGTTCAAACTGGAAATCGGGCAGAGCCTGAATTTTTCCTACCGCTATCCGGCGATCACGCTGGCCATCGGCATCGTGGTGTCTCTTTTGCTGTGGGTGCCGGTCGCCGGGCCGATCATTGCGCCCTTGCTGGCAGCAGTGACCGCTACGCTCGTTCTTTACCAGGAAACGCCGCTCCACATCCTGGGCCCGGCTATGATCCCTACCAAAAAGCAGAAGAAGAAAGAGAAGAAAGCGCGCCAACAGCAGGAAGAGCTCGTCCCCTGATCCGGCACGCTTTTCATTTCGCCGCTCCGGCTGAATTGCGTACTTTTATAGTCTGTATAAATAAAACCAAACCGAAATTATGAGATTCAAGTCATTATTGTTGCTGCTTATGCTGGCAGCTACCCTGCCGGTGTCTGCGCAGGTAGAATTGATTGAAAAAGTTAAGGACAATCAGAGCGAGGGTGCGATTGAGGGCTTTCAGTGGTCGCCTGTGGTAGACCTGGAGCGCCTGGGCGTGGAAAATCAGGGCGCATCCGGCACCTGCTGGAGCTACAGCTCTAATTCTTTCCTCGAGTCTGAAATGATCCGCATGGGCAAAGAGCCGGTAGACCTGGCTGAGATGTACACCGTGCGCAAGGTGTACGAAGACAAGGCGGACCGCTACGTGCGCCTGCACGGCAACCTCAACTTTGGGCAGGGCGGAGCGCTGCCGGATGTAGTGGATATGTACGGTAAATACGGTGCGCTGCCGCAATCTGCCTACGCAGGCCTCAACTACGGCTGGGACTACAACCGCCACGGCGAAATGGAAGCTATCCTCAAGGGTATGCTCGATGCGGTTATCGAAAATAAAAACAAACGCCTGTCCCCCGTTTGGCGCCAAGCCTACAACAGCGTGCTCGACACCTATCTGGGCGAAGTGCCGGAGTCCTTTGAATACGAAGGAAAGACCTATACCCCGGAATCCTTCGCTGAGGAAGTAGTGGGTATTGACGCAGGCGACTACGTACAGATTACCAGCTGGACGCACCACCCGGTATACGAGCCTTGCAATATCCTGGTGCCCGACAACTGGGCATGGGGCATCTCCTATAATGTGGAAATGGAAGACATGATCAGCATCATCGATCATGCGCTGCGCAAAGGCTACTCTATCTCCTGGGCCGGCGATGTGAGCGAGAAGTACTTCTCCTGGAAGAACGGCGTCGCTTATGTGCCCGCCACCGACTACTACGCGATGAGCGAGGCGGAGCGTGCCGAGATGTTCAAAGGGCCGAAGCCGGAACTGGAAATCACCGCTGAGATGCGTCAGGCAGCTTATGATGATTATACGACTACCGATGACCACGGCATGCATATCGTAGGCTTGTCTACGGACCAAAACGGCAAGGAGTGGTACCTGGTGAAAAATTCCTGGGGCGAAGGCAACGATTACGATGGCTATCTGTACCTCAGCAAGAACTACGTGCGCTACAAGACGCTGTCTTTTCTGCTGCACAAGAATGGTATCCCTGAGGGCCTGCAGAAAAAGCTGGGCTTGTAAACAGGCTTGGGAGCCACCGCTTGGCTTAATTTCCGCAGTTACGAGCACTTAAAAAAAGAAAACGGATGCACCGGGACTATCCCGGGCATCCGTTCCTTTTTTGCGGCAACGGCAATTTGCATAGTGTTTGTCAGGAGCTTTTGACAGGTTTAAGTAGTAATTTCTTGCTCCACGTTTTAGGTTGACGTACCGCTTATCCCCCTTTGGGGAAAAAGTGGATGATGCCCATCATGCTGACAAGAGTGTCGCTTGCCGACAGGGCAAAATCCGTGAGGGGCGTCGGGAAAATTCACTTGAGCGAACAGCCCATAGCACACAGCAATTGTTGCTGTATGGCATCAACAAAGTCTTGGTGGATTACAATTTGGCTCGAAAGGGTTTCGATCCCGTAAAGGTTATTAGCAAGGGGGGGAATTCCGGTAAAGAACAACCGCTCTCCGTTAAGAAAGGGGCTTTAGGTGTTCAACTACGTAAGTGTAGTAAACTATAGGGAGGTCTTATTATTTCAGTAGGTCGTTGATGGTGCCTGCAAACCAGTTCCCGGGAAATGGCGTGCATAGTTTTTGTAAGCTGGATGCACTTTAAATGTGCTTTCCAGTAAGTTGATGTGCTTAAGTGCGGTAAGGGTTAAATACAGTGTAAATTAAATGAAAAAAAATCAAATAAAAAAGACCTTGCTACGATTTTTTTATGCGCCCTTAAAGCGGGCTGTTTTTTTCAGGTTTTTACGATCGTATAGATATTTTGGTAAGCTGTCTTTTGCGAGAATGATAATCGGGCAGTCGCGCTCCCTTCTCATTATGTTTCGCCCAACAATACACTACCGTATCTTGCAGCACTGCGTTTGTCGTCCCCGACGGGGCTTCAGCCACTCCAATTCTTGAAAATCAGTTGACTATCGAGTACCTTTATAGTAGATTTGCAGCTTCGTGTAAGAAATACACTATTAAAACCATTTGTTATCATGCTAAAGAAACAGTACCTCAAAAGCAAACCGACCTGCAAGGTCACCTTCAGCCTGCCTGCTTTCGCTGCCGAAGGCGCTCAGGAAGTCAAAGTCCTCGGTGACTTCAATAACTGGAGTTACGAAGACGGCATTACTATGACTGCTAAAAAGGATGAATTCCAGGCGGTTGCCGAACTGGAAACCGGCCGTCAGTACCAATTCCGCTACCTCATCGACAAGACCTACTGGGAAAACGACCATCAGGCCGACGCGTATGTGCCCTCGGGCATCAACGGTGTCGATAACTCTGTTGTGGTGGTAGAGCAGCCCGTTGCTCCTGCCCCTGCTAAAAAAGCAGCG
>CAJXXJ010000134.1 GCA_913062745.1 uncultured Phaeodactylibacter sp. | reverse complement strand
CCAGCAACCTCATCACGGGGCTGCCGCAGGGCGTCTACAACATTACCGTTACCGACGCTAACGGCTGTACGGCCAGCTGCAGCTTTACCATCTCGGCACCAGACTGCAACCTGATTCTCGACTTTACGGTACAGGCAGTAGATTGCCCGGCTGACACTAGCGGCACCGTCGATTTAACCGTAAGCGGTGGTGCTCCGCCCTACACCATTCTCTGGGAAGATGGCTCCGCTAACCCCCTGCGCATCAACCTCGCGGCAGGGACGTACTTTGTAACCGTAAGCGATGACGCTGGCTGCCAGGCACAGGACTCCGTGCTCCTCAGCAGCACCAACCCCAACCCTGCCGTAGAAATCACTATCCCCGCAGACACCATTTGCGAAAACGGCTGCCTGACCTACGGCCTGCTCTTTACCGGCAGCGCGCCCTATGAATTAGAGTACGCGCTGCGCTCCGATACGGATACCGTTGCCCTCACCTTCCTTTCGGCTGTAGCCGATACGACGCTGCAGCTGTGCCCGTCGGATACGCTGATGGCCGGGTTCGATAGCCTGTACGTCGACTTTGGCTGGCTCAGCGATGCCAACTGCCGGGATTCTCTCGGCACTACCGACACGATTCCTTTCTTCCCGACCGTACGGGATACCCTTTCGCCCACGCTCTGCCCCGGCGAAAGCCTCACGGTTAATGGCGTAGTTTACAACGAAAACAACCGGAGCGGACAGGATACGCTGATCGGAGCCGCAGCCAGCGGTTGTGACTCCATCATCGTAGTAGCGCTGAATTATTTCCCGCAGGATACTAATTTCATCAGCCAGCAGCTGTGCTCCGGGCAAAGCCTCACCGTCAACGGCACCGTCTACGATGAGAATAACCCGAGCGGCACCGAAATTATCCCGAACGGCGCCAGCTCCGGATGCGACTCCATCATTACCGTCGATTTACAATTCAGCGAAGCGATCACCGAGGAACTCAGCCTGAGCCTGTGCGAAGGCGATGAGCTGAATATCAATGGCACCCTCTACAACATCGACAACCCCAGCGGTACCGAAATCATTGAAAACGGTGCAGCAAGCGGTTGCGATTCCATCATTAATATCGACCTAACTTTTAACGAGCGGCCCAGCGCCAGCATTGAAGGGCCCGAATCCGTTTGCCCGGGGCAGGAAATTACCCTCACCTTCCGCCTGAGCGGAGGCAGCAACTTCGACTTCACGCTGAATGACGACAACGGGCCTTTGGAAACCTTCAGCGGCGTACAGGATGGGTTTACCTTTAACGTGAGCCCGGAGGAGACCACGACCTATTTTATCACCGGCCTGACCACTGTCATCAACTTCTGTGATCCGGACATTGGGCCCGGCCTGACCGTCACCGTCAGTGAGGTAGAAGCCCTGGCCGGTGTGGTGTCGGATTACGATGGTTTCGGCGTAAGCTGTGCCGGCAACTCAGACGGAGCGCTGTCTGCTACTGCCAACGGCGGCACGCCTCCTTATCAGTTTGCCTGGAGCTCCGGCGATCAGGAAGCAGCAATCACCGGGCTTCCCGGCGGCAGTTACCAGCTAACCGTCACCGACGCCACCGGCTGCACCGCTGTAGATACGGCCATGCTGACTGAGCCGCAACCTCTTAGCCTTAAGGCGAATGCGTTGAGCCCACCCTGCTTTGGCGACGATAACGGCGCTATACTGCTCGAAAGCCCGGTAGGCGGCAGCCCACCCTATGAATACTCCCTGGACGGCGAGTTTTTTGTGAGCATCCCGGCCTTCCCCTTCCGTATCGAGGGGCTGGCACCGGGCGAATATCCCTTATTGATCCAGGATCTCAACGATTGTCAAACTGAGCTGACGCTGAGCATACCAGAGGCAGAACTCAGCACCCTGGAGCTGGGGCCGGATCAAACGATTGTATTGGGCGACAGCCTGCTGCTCGCTCCGCAACTATCCAATTTCATCCCCGAAGATTTCTTCTGGGCACCGGATAGCCTGCAGGCCCTCTCACCACTGATCAGCCCGTTGGAGACCACCACCTATCAGCTGACCACCGTGGACAGCAGTGGCTGTACACTGACGGACCGCATCACCATTTTCGTGGAGCGGCAGAGCCGAATATACGCTCCTACTGTCTTCAGCCCCAATGGGGACGGCCGCAACGACAACTTTACCCTCTTTGCCGGGGAAGAAGTCACGGAAATCAGCCTGCTCCGCATTTTTGACCGCTGGGGCAACCAGGTGTTTGAAACGCCTAACCCCATCCCGCCCGGTGTGGAGTCTCTGGGCTGGGACGGCACCTTCCGCGGTGAGGAACTCAATCCCGCGGTATTCGTCTTCTACGCTGAAGTCCGCTACGTGGATGGGCGCACCGAGCTGATCAAAGGGGATGTTACATTGATACGGTAAGTAATGGAAAACCGCTCTGCGCAGTTTACGCAGAGCGGTTTTTTTCAAGATGCCATTTCCGGCTGTTGCTTACCCAGGAGAAACTCGAGCGCCGTTTTATTGAAATGCTCCCACTGCTCGATATTGCAAACGTGGCCGCAGTGCTCAATGATGACGAGCCGGGCCTGTTCGTGCGTGCGGGCAAAGCGCTGCGCCGCGCCAAAAAAGACATGGTCCTGATCGCCCATGACTACAAGGCTGAGGTTGCGCAGCTCCCGCTGAAAGAACTTGCGCAGCAAGCGGAAAAAGTCCTTGTACAGCCCCACCCACTTCAGGTATTCATTGGGCGAAAGCTTCTGCGACTGCATCCGGAAAATACGCCGGGACTGCCGGTGGTTGCGCCGCGGCAGCACCACCCAGGAGAATAGGTTATAGATAGCCCGGTACGGCAGGAAGTAATTTAGGAATTTGGCAGAATGCACAAATAGCTTAATCGTAAATGTAGCCCGGAAAACGCCCCCGGCCATCACCATTTTGTCCACCAGCTCAGGGCGGACTTCATCCAGCTTTTGCAAAACCACGCTGCCCAGCGACACGCTCATGAAATGCGCTTTCCTGATTTGCAGATGGTCGATCACCTTTAATACATCCTGCGTGACGATATCAAAATCGTATTGTTCGTAAGCCGGCTCTATGTTTTTAGATTGCCCGTGGTCCCGGAGGTCCAGCAGCAGCAAATTGAAGAAAGGCCGGAAGGCTTCAATCTGGTATTTCCAGGTCACGATGCTTCCGCCAGCACCGTGGATAAAGACGACCCAATCGGCGTCAGGCCGCAACTGATAGGTTTTGTAATGCAGCAATACGCGCTTTTCCTTCTGTTCCATGAATTCATATTAGGCTTTTAAAAAACCCCGTTCTACTCGCTTTTGTTCTTCTGCTCAGCCTGCAAGATAGCAAAAGCAACAAAAATGCCCGGCACTGGGAATGCCGGGCAACAACTTTGGAATAATCAATCGTAATCGAAAGGAATATAATGGGATTCTTAGATGCGGCTTACACCGCTCTTATCTTTTTACGGACAACAGGCGGCGGTCTCGCACACCCTGATCCGATTCAATTTTCAGTACATAAAGCCCGGCGGGTATCTCGCTCAGGGAAAAAGACTCATGCTGCCCTTCCATTTTCCAGGATTGCAGCTGACGGCCGCTGCCATCGTACAGTATCAGCATCTTCTCGCCATCAAGCTCCGTAGACACCGTAAACTGGCTCTGCGCCGGGTTAGGAAAGACCTCAAGCAGCTCTTCGGAAAGGTCAGCAGTAAGCCCGGGGTGGTTACTGACCGCGCCTCCTATTGCCTCGTCTCCGCAGTCCTCCCCTTCTGCTAGCTGCAGCTCGTCAAAGAAACGGCAGCCATTGTCCAGCCGTACCCGAATTTTATAGGTTCCGGCTACGCTGCCATTTGTGATGGGGTAATTCAGGCAGTTGCCGGTACGGATAAAACCAATGGGGCTGATCCACAGATACTGCGGGCCTTCCGGCAAACAGAACGAAAAGGGCTCGCCGGCACAAAAGGTTAGCGCTGTATCCGGCAACGCAGAACCGGGCAGCTCATCGACGTATACCGTTACCGTCTGCGTAGTCTGACAGCCATCCGGTGCGGTTACATTGACCGTGTAGTTGGTAGTTGCGCCCGGGCTGGCCACCGGCGTAGCGCAATCTGTGCAGCTCAGCCCGGCGGCTGGCGACCACTGCACAACAGCACCGGCAGCGGCATCCACGGTCAGGGGTACCGCCGTACCGGCACAGCTTATCTGATCATCCGATACCTCCGGCGGCGTGCAAATGAGAGCAGCACAGGACTGCTCGACGCTGCGAACGGCACAAATTCCGGTTCCCAAAGCGCGCAGCTCAATTGCCACTTCTTCTCCCGGCGCCAGCCCATCCACCCGGTATGTGGTTGCTGTGAGGAAAGTGCCGGACTGCCCGCTCAGTACATTTACCTGGTAGGCAGTATCCTGCGCGCCCGGCACCCAGCTGAATGTCACCGCCTCGCTGCTCGCACTGCAGCTTACTTCCGGCAGGCGGTGCTTCACCTGCAATTGCAAAGGCGCCAGGTCGCAATCCCCCACGGTGACGATCAGTTCATACAAACCTTCCTGATCCACCTGCGGGTTTGGCACCAAGGACTGGAAGCCGTTGGGGCCAGACCAGCTGTATTCCGCATCGGCCGTGGGGTCGCTGAGCGCCGTAATCAGTTGAAACATCCCTGATGTAGAGCAGGGAGCTACGTAGCCCACCTGGCCTTCCGGCAAAATGCGCTCCGGCACCTCCACCGCAGTCGTCTGCACCATGTTCCCTTCTTCAATTTTAAGCAGGTAAGCCCCCGCGCAGAGTCCGGTCAGTGTATCCGACATGCCGGTGCCGGAGCCGGTGTAGAGTACCGCGCCGCTCTCGTCAATGAGCAGGTATTGCTGCGCGTTGCCGCCCTGGAGGAAAAGCTGCCCGTTGCAAGCACCGGGGCAGGCACCGCTTAGTACCGTAGCTGCCGGCAGCATAGAGCCGGTGGGCACCGCCCGCGCCAGCAAAGTAGCGCTGTTTTCTTCATCGCAGCTGAACGGCATCCAGGAACCAGCGTAGCCATCGCCCAGCATGCGGGCCCGGATATTCAGATCCTGTTCTTCCTCCAGAAAAATTTCTTCCCTGACGCGTACCGTCCAGCAAAATTCCAGATCCAGCGGCGCAGCCTCAATGCCGGGGCAAGGCCCGTCGCCGAAGTTATTGCCGGGGTCGCCATCCAGCGGGCTGCCGCCACTGCAGAGCAAGCCCTGCGCAGCATCAAAAGCGAAGCCCGGGCCGAATTGCTCACCGGTGCTGCAGCTCTCCCAGCTGTCGTAGTATGCCCATTGCCCGGAACCAGAGCAGGAAGCCGGCGGCAGTGCCTGCAGAGAGTCCAGTGCCCAGCCTTCCCCAAATTCCAGCTCAACGCTATGCAGCCATTCCAGTGCCAGGCCCGGGTCCCACAGGGTAGGCGTAAGGCAAAAGGTGACCTCCTCCCCGGCCTGATACGTTCCGTTGACCGGCGCGGGGCTCGCCGTAATCTGCGCCCGGCGCCGGCCACAGCTGCTGCAGTCGTTGAAAGCGGTGAGGCCGAGCTGGAATTCTCCCTGCTCGTCCAGGCTTTTGCCGCTTACCAGCAGCAGGTAGGGCTGTCCGGGTTCTAATTCGGCGGAAAGAACAGCTGTGCCTGCTCCGGGAGCCGACTGACTCAGGGCTATTGGCACCCGCTCATTGCACCCTCCGCGGAACAGGGCGAGCGTGGGCTGTGCCAGGCTTGTACTTTCTAATTGTATGTCGATGTGGTTGGCAGGCGCTTCCAGCTGATACCAAACGTCGGCGACCGGAGCATTCAGCAGCGCCCCGTCGGCCGTAGCCAGACGAATGAATGGGTCGCTCGGGTTGGCACCGAGGTTATCACCGGACAGGCTGACGGTTGCTGATGCATCCTGAGGGCAGGCGGGCAAAGCAGGAAAGACGATAGGTTCTGCTGAAGTACATAAATCATTCACAGGCTGCCCCCAT
The DNA here is from genome assembly GCA_913062745.1 of uncultured Phaeodactylibacter sp. GTDB lineage: Bacteria > Bacteroidota > Bacteroidia > Chitinophagales > Saprospiraceae > Phaeodactylibacter. Next base: position 2,435 of record CAJXXJ010000134.1, on the reverse strand, counting down.
GCCATCGCTACGAAAAGGACGTTTAACAAAAACGTAAACAGTAGTCTCATTCTCCAAGTCTAAGGTTGGTTAGAAAATCTGCAAAATGGGGGGAGAATTGACAGGGGGGAGCGTTTTTGTGTAGCGTTTGGGTTATGACAATTTGGGTTTAGCGGAAAGCGCCGGCATACAAATGCACAGGGACCAGGCTACTGCAAAGTCCAGGATGCAAATGACCAGCTGACAATCCGGTCTGTACGTACCAGTTGTTGGAGTGTTTGTTTCGTAGACGGCTTTGGTGTGTTTGATGGTTAGACCCCACTTCTAAAAAATACGCTGCCTGCCTGCTCATTTTTTTTGAGACGCCTCTCAAAAACGGGAGTCACATTTTTCATAAATACCATTTTCACCCGACTTGTAACAGGCTAGTCTACAAGGGATAAAACAAAATCGGGCTGCCCGCATCCCTGCCGGCAGCCCGATGAATAAAAATTTACTTTTTTCTTATTTGACAATCTGCAATAACTTGCTCGTCACTCCTTCTGCCGTCATCAGGCGGAGGATGTAGTGCCCGGCCGGCAGAGTGCTTCCGTCCATGCGCAGGTGATTGCCATCAAAACGCTGTTGCAATACCCGCTGCCCGGTGGCATTCCAAAGCTCAACTGTTTTTTCGCCCGCTGCAGCGGTACGGAGCTCAAACTGACCGGAAGCAGGGTTCGGGAATATTTGCGGCTCGTGCAGCACATTTGAAGTGCCATTTTGCAGCAGCGGAATATTCCCACAATCTTCGACAAACACCGTAGCATCTGCAGTTGCTGTACAGCCATAGCTGTCTTCCATCGTTACTGTAAAAGTAGCGGTCTGCGGTACCTGCCCCTGTGTTTCCGGACAATCCGGGCAGAAGAGGTACTCTTCCAGATTCCAGGAGTAGCTCACGGCTTCATCCGAAACGACGTTCAGCGTGAAGGTGTCGGAGGGGCAAACCGTCTGTATATCCGTAATTTCGTCCACCTCAATCTCCGGCGCTGCCATCATAAAGAACTGCTTGATAAAGCGGCAGCCTCCTTTGCGCATGAAAGCGTAGTAGCGCCCGTTGTTGGCCGTACCCGGCGATTCAATAAAGAGGCACTGATCCGTGTAAAGGGCAGCCCCCGGGCCAATCCAGTAGTGTATATCACCGTCGGGCATACACAGCTCAAAAGGCTCACCCGGGCAGAAGATGATCGTGGTATCCGGAATATAGGAAGCCGGGAAGTCTTCCACGTAAACGGTAACCTGAGCGGTATCGGCACAGCCAGCGGCATTAGCAGCGATGACTGTGTAGGTGGTCGTGCCCAGCGGGCTCGCAGTGGGCGCAGGGCAATCCAGACAGCTCAGCTCTATTGCCGGCGACCAGCTGTAGGTATCCCACTCGAGGCTGTCCGCCCATAACTGTGCCGTTGCGCCCTCGCAAATAAAGGTGTCCGCTGCAACCTGCAGCTCCGGGCATTCGAACGACTCAGCTATGCAGCTTGCTTCCACCGTTACGGCACCACAGGCCCCCGTACCGAAAGCCGTAATCGCTACGGCCACCGTATCGCCACCTTGCAGGCCGTCCACCAGATAGGATGTGCTGTCGGAAAACACCCCTGCCTGACCAGTCAGTACAATCACCTCGTAAGCCGTATCCTGCGGTGACGGCTCCCAGCTGAAGAGAATGGATCCGTTATCAGACACACAGCTTAAGTGCGAGGCCGAAAAGCCGGCATCCACTCTGACCATCACGGTATCGGCCAGCGAACAGGGGCCATCTTCGTAGGTGTAAATGAGTTCAAACTGCCCGGGCCCGGTAAGCTGTGGGTCAAAGGTAGATGCTGCCGCGTCCACCCCGGGCCCGCTCCAGCTTCCGCTCCCGTCAGCCGTTCCGCTGCTCACATCAGCAACCAGAGCCAACAGGCCATCAAGGTCGCAAATAGCTTCCGGTACAAAGGTGAGCAGCTCCAGCTCAGAACAAGAGCGCACTACACAGGTGGAAACCGTACTGCTGCTGCAACCTGCTGCGTTAGTAGCGATGATCTCCACTGTTACAGAATCCCCGGGGCTCAGGCCACTGACTATATAGGTGTTGTTGCCGACAGGCTGCCCGATCGGCCCGTAGACAGGCACCAGGCTGTAGGTCAGGCTTGGATCCGTTTCCCAGCTGAATGACAGCTGATCGAAGCCGGCCTCGCAGCCCACTACCGGAGGGGCGGGTGCTGATGCCTGCGTAATGGTGACGCTATCGACAGCAGTACAACCGGCATCGTTGGTTACCGTCAGGCTGTAGGTTGACACGGAATCCGGATAAACATACAGGCTGTCTGCAGTATCTCCGGTGCTCCAAAGGTAGGTGCCGCCGCCCTGCGCGACCAGCAGTACGCTGTCCATTCCGCAGGTAGAATTTGGTGCCTGTATTTCCGCCACGGGAGGGTCGATGA
>CAJXXJ010000133.1 GCA_913062745.1 uncultured Phaeodactylibacter sp. | reverse complement strand
CCGCTACACCATCGTCTCCGGTGCAGCTGAAGTTGTCCGCACCGCTGCCCCAGGGGTGCTGAAGGTTCAGATAGTGCCCCATTTCATGCGTAGTGCTGCGCCCGAGGGGGTAGGGCGGGCTAACGCTGCCGGTGGTGCCAAAAACATCGGGCCGCAGAAACAGCCCGTCTTCCTGAGGGTTTTCCTGACCTTCCTGCGGGAAGGTAGCGCTGCCCAGGGTGCCATCGTCCCGGCCTGCCACCCAAATATTGATGTAGCGGTCGGGGTGTATGGCGTCCTGCCCGCCCAGTTCAGTATGGCAGACCCTGCGCCTGCCGTTGGCGAAACGGGTCGCAATGCCTTCCACATCGGTTTGGGTGCGGGTGATGGCGACCAGGCAGAATTCTATTTCCGTATCCGCAGCTGCTCCGCTAAAGGGAGGGAGCACCTGCCCGGCTTCCGGGTTCACCGCCCGGAAGTCGGCGTTCAGCACTTCCACCTGGGAGTGCACCTGTTCATCGCTGATGTTCTCTTCCGGGCTGTGCCAGACAACATGAACCACGATGGGAAGGGTAAAGACGGACCGCCCGGCTACCGCTGGCTCTGTTGCCTGCATGGTTGCAGGCTGGTAGTCTGCGCCACATCGTTGCTGAGCCACCAGTGGCTGCAGCGCAAGCCAGAGCAGCAGGCCGGCCAAAATGCTTTTCATACTTGCTTAGTTGCTCAGCAATTCGTAGATCTCATCCAGTTTGGGTGAGATAACGATCTCTGTGCGCCGGTTGCGGGCTCGCCCGGCTGCGCTCTCATTGCCGGCAACAGGCATGTATTCACCGCGCCCGGCAGCGGTGATCCGCTCAGGGTTGACGCCGAAACTGGTCAGCACATTGGTAACAGCTACGGCGCGGTCTACGCTAAGGTTCCAGTTCATGAGCGCATCCCCCTGATTGTCGGTATGGCCTTCCACAAGCAGGTCGATGTCCGGGTTGTTTTTGAGCGCATTGGCCAGCCGTTGCAGAGCGCTGCGCCCTGCCCGGTTGATGGATACGCTGCCGCTGGGAAACAGCAAATCTGAGCTCAGGGAGACGTACAGCTTGCCGCCGCGCTGCTCTACACTGAGGTCTCTGCCGGAGAACTGAGCTACGACATCATCGAGGTCCGCCCGCACCGTACGCATGCTGTTTTCCTTGAGGTTGAGCATTTGTTCCAGTTCCCGGATGCGGATGTCTTTTTCCTGCATGGTGCCCTTCATGCTGCTGTAGTCGTATTGCATGACGTTCAGGCGGTTGTCTTTTTGGTACAGCTCGTACTCCAGGCTTTCCAGTTTGTCCCGGTTGCCGTCAAGGGAACGCTGCTGCTCGGTTAGCTGCTGCTGCATATTGAGCTTTTCGTAAGAAGCAGTTTCATCCAGTTCATTGCGCTCCCTGAGGATTTGCTGCATGCGGTCCAAGGCATCATCGTAGCTGCGGTAAAGGTTTTGGTTGGTCGCTACCAGTTCTTCCAGATCAAGGCGGGTGTTGCGCAGCTCGATTTCAAGCTGCCGGGCTTCCTCGGCCAGTTTGTTGTACTGATTCTGCAGAGAATCGGTGGCGCCTGCCTTATCACTAAGGTCTTTGTTGGCTTCTTCCAGTTCCTGGTATTCTTTTTTGGTTACACAGCTGGACAGCACTGCGAGGCTGAGGAGCAGTGCAGGAAAAAGGTATTTCATATGGCATCGGTTGTGTTAAAAAAGCACGCCTGATGTATAATCCGGGCAGTATCCTTGCCGGCATCAGGGCATCACTGCATACTGTAAAGTAAAACAAAATTAAGACAAAATGCCGGGCTTATGCCTTCAATTGCTAATTCTGGCCTGCCGGGCACTTATTTCTGCCCCTATATTTTACCTTTGGTGGCAAAAACGGACCGATGAAGCAAATTATTTTCGCAATGAGCATGATAGCCGTGCTGTTGGCAAGCTGCGCCAGCGAGCCGGCTAATGATGAAGCAGCGGCACCCCAGCCTGCTGAATCAGAGGCCGTAGCAGCCTCTTCCGAATCGAAGCCGAAAGAAGCCGCGGCTCCGCCGGCCCGCCCGGCGGAAGCTCCCAAGACCGGGGAGCGGGGGGTGTATCAGCCTCCTAAAAGTGGCGATGTGCTGTACCTCTCTTTCGGAAATGCCACGGCCAAAGCCGGGGAGGAAGTCTGCCTGCCACTGACGGCCAAGGGGTTTACCCAACTGCTGAGCAATCAATACACAATTGCCTGGGACCCGGCTGTGCTGGAATTCAGCGAAATTAAGGATTTCGGTATGCCCAAAATGAGTATGCAGAACTTTGGCACCACTCAGACGGCTAAAGGTATTCTCCCGTTCGTCTGGATTGATGCAACGCTGCAGGGCGTGAGTATTCCGGACGGGCAGCCGCTGTACAGCATTTGCTTCAAGGCGGTCGGAAAATCCGGGCAGTCCAGCGAAGTGCGGCTGGCAGAACAGCCTACGCCCTTTGAAGTAGTAACGGTAAAGGAAGAATTGCAGGATTTGTCTCCTTCAGCCGGGTCTGTGACTATACAATAAGGGCAGCCGGGAAGAAAAAAGGCAGCGGTGCACACTTGTCGCGCCGCTGCCTTTTTTGTTTTACCGGGTAAACTGAATGGTCGTAAGGTCGACTACGAAACCTTTGATGCGGTGTTTCTTCATCAGGTTTTTGCGGTAGTTTTCCGCCGCTGCCTCTGAAGCAAATGGGCCGAGCATGACTTTGTAAGTCGGTGCCAGGCGGCCTTCCTCGATGCTGATGAGGATGTTATCAAACCATTTGGCCTGCAGGTCGGCTACCTGCTGGAAGACGTTCTCGTAATTGGTCAGAGACGCTACCTGTACTGCAAAGCCTTCCTTGCCCGGCTTCTCGAGGGCTATCTTGTACAGGCCATACTTCTGGTACTCTTTGCCGACAAGGCGGGCTGAGCTGCCGCCTTTGCTGCGCTCTTCGGTGCTCTTTGCGCTGGTACGTGTCTCCGTGCGGCTGGCTGTCTTTTCCCGGGTGCTGGCCTCCGCAGTGCGTTCTGCCGGCTTTCCCGTTGTACGGCTTTCCGCAGGGGCTGTTCTGCTGCCTGTGTTTTCGTAGCTGCGCGGGATGATCTTTTTCTCCTGGCTGGTAGCAGTGGCCGTGCGGCTGCGCTCCGGCTCAGCGGAGGTGCTGCGGGAGACTACCTCCACTTTTACTTTAGCCACGCCGTCTTCCAGCAGGTCGAGCCGTTCAGCAGCGGCTTTAGACAGATCAATGACCCGGCCTCTCTTGTAGGGCCCCTTGTCGGTAACTTTCACGACTACAGAGCGGTTGTTGTCCAGACGGGTCACCTTAAGCATAGTGCCGTACGGGTGTTGCCGGTGGGCAGCAGTCATCTGTTTCATGTCGTAGGTGTCGCCATAGGCCGTTTCATTGCCCTGGAAACTGTCGTGGTAGTAGGATGCCGAGCCGTACTCGGTGTCTTTTTGGGCGAAAGCCGAAAGCGCCAGTGCCAAAAAGGCAAGCGTCAGTAGCGGTGCAATTGTGAATCTTCTCATGTCAATAAGGTTTTTTGCCTCGGAAATCCCAAAGTAGCCAGCGTTGGCCTGGGCTTATTCCATCAAATATAAAACTTAATCTTCATTTTCCTAACGCTGTGCAGCCGTGGATATTTGTAAACTGCTCCGGAGATTGAACTAAAAAAGGGTAGATTTTGTACCTTTGGTGGTTGATTTCCAACGGAATAATTTTAAGCCAAATAATGAGTAAGCACGGAAGAGTTCTGGTCGCGATGAGCGGAGGCATTGATAGCACAGTCACAGCCATGATGATGCACGATCAAGGCTATGAAGTGGTGGGCATCACCATGAAAACCTGGGACTATGCCAACTCGGGCGGCTCCAAAAAGGAAACAGGCTGCTGCAGCCTTGATTCTATCAACGATGCGCGGCAGGTGGCGGTCAATATGGGGTTCCACCATTTCATTATCGATATACGGGATGAATTTGGCGACTACGTCATTGACAATTTCGTAGACGAGTACCTGGCGGGCCGTACGCCCAACCCCTGTGTGCTTTGCAATACGCACATCAAGTGGAATGCGCTGCTCAAGCGAGCGGATGCGCTCGACTGCGAATTTATCGCTACCGGGCACTACGCTATCATCAATGAGCAGAACGGGCGTAAATATATTACCAAGGCCAAAGACAGCCATAAAGATCAGTCTTATGTGCTCTGGGGCCTCAGCCAGGAATGCATGGACCGCAGCCACTTCCCGCTCGGCCCGTACACCAAGCCGGAAGTCCGTCAGATGGCGGCCGACTGGGGGTACGAAGAACTGTCGAAAAAAGCGGAAAGCTTCGAAATCTGCTTTGTGCCCGACAACGACTACCGGGGTTTCCTGAAGCGCCGGGTAGACGGCCTGGAAGAGCGGGTAGACGGCGGCAACTTTGTCAATACCAAAGGCGAGGTAATCGGTAAGCACAAAGGCTATCCATTCTATACCATCGGCCAGCGTAAGGGCCTGGGCGTGGCATTCGGGGAGCCCATGTACGTTACCGAAATACAGCCGGATACGAATACTGTAGTGCTGGGCACGCAGAATGAGCTGGTGCGAAACGGAATGCTGGTCGGGCAGGTCAATTCGATGAAGTACGAAAGCATACCGGACGGGCTGGAAGCCACCACCCGCATCCGCTATAAAGACAGCGGCGCTATGAGTCAGCTGTCGAATGTAGGCGATAAGGTACAGGTGGACTTCTTCGCCAATGTGCGCGGTGTAGCGCCCGGGCAGTCTGCTGTATTTTACGAAGGTGATGATGTCGTCGGCGGCGGTATCATCCACGGCAGTTTTCTGGACCAGCTCAACCAAAACTAATGGCCGCCTCAGCCCTTCGCACCGCCGGGCTGGGGCTGCTCCTTTGGGCAGCTGTAGCTTGTTCCAATCAGCAAGAGCTGGCACCGGCGCAGCTGGACTACGGGTACGGTTTTTTCCCCCTTGACATTGGACGGTCCTGGACATACACTGTTGATTCTGTCGTCTTTGTCAGCCAAGGCAACGGAGTGGTGCGGGACAGCAGTTTTACTTTTGCTAAAGAAACCCTGGTGGACACCTTCCGCGCAGCCGATGGCACCCTTTTTTACCGGGGTGAGCGCTTTGAGCGCAAAAATCCATCTGAGCCCTGGGCCTTCTCCGGAGTTTTCGCACTGGCCCGTACCGATCGGCAGGCCATCCGCCTGGAAAACAACCTGCAGATCGTCTTGCTGCCCTTCCCAAACGGATGGGGAGCAACCTTTGAGCCTTGGATCTATTTCGGGCATGACCGGCTCGTCAGCGTAGGCGGCGAAAGCATTATGATGTATAAGGACTGGTTGCTGTCTGTGGTGGATGATCAGGCGAGCTACCCGCTGGGGGACTCCCTGCTGCAGCCCGTCCGCCGGCTGGAGAATATTCAGTATGAGTCCAAAAATAATTGGCGAGAGGCTTATTTCTCTTTTGCCGAAGGCGTAGGGTTGGTCACACAGCAGCTTTTTATCCTGGATACCAATTGTGATCTCGATGGCAGTGGTTCTTTGGATACTCCTGATGAAATAAACTGTGAAGCACTTCCCCCTGAAGATCAAGCGGTCAAAGGGTTTATTCTTCAACAGCGCCTTATCGATTACCAATGAATCTAACCCTCATAGGCAAAGTAGGCAAAACCCACGGCACCAACGGCGGACTGCGGTTGCGGGTGGATGATCCGTACACGGATTCTGTGCTGGAGGCAGAAGTGCTGTTCGTACAGGTGGGCGGGCAGCCAGCGCCTTATTTTGTGGAAGATTGGATCTCTGAAGCTCCGCCTATCGTAAAACTGGAAGAGGTAGATCAAAAGGAAAGCGCACAGCAGCTCAGCGGACAGGAGTTGTACCTGCGCGACGAAGACCTGCTGCCGGAAGTGGCTGAAGAAGAAGACTACCGGGTGCTCATCGGCTACCGTATATACGATCAGGAAGAGGGGGCGGTAGGCAAAATTGAAGATATCATGGAGCTGCCGGAACAGGTGCTGGCTGTTGTGAATTACGAGGGCCGGGAAATCCTCATTCCGGTACACCAGGATTTCGTGCTGGATATCGATCAGAAGGCAAAGGCTATGCACATGAACCTGCCTAATGGCTTGCTCGGCCTATAGTTTCACTATTTTCGTACTCCACTGCCGCTGATTTTCTGTACTGAAGCTGATGAAATACACGCCGCTTGGCAATTCGGATAAATTGACATAAGTCAGGTTTTCTCCCCGCTCCAGCTTTTTGGTCTCCCGGAACACTTCTTTTCCTTTCGCATCAAAAACGCTCAGTTCTGCCTTGCCCCGGTAGGTACTAATTACCCGTATCGCTTTTTCCCAGCGGCGTTCGGACTCCAGCAGTTCAAAATTCAGCTTGCGCTCCGCCAGCCGGCTTTCTTCTTCCGGGCTGTGTTCGTAGCCGCCTTTTGCATCGAGTACTTTGACGCGGTACCGGAGTGCTTCGTTGGGAAATACATCCTCGTCGATGTAGAGATAAGAGGCTGCGTTGTCGCCACTGCCCAGCGCACGGATGGAATGTATTCTTTCAAATGGCTTGCCGCTCACCGAGCGCTCGATTTCGTACCCCAGCACATTCCGTTCAAAGGCGGCCTCCCAGGTCAGCTCGATGTAGTCCGCGTGCGCATCGGCAGTCAGGCTTACCAGGCTCGGCACCACGGGCTTGGCACGCCCCTGCACCCAAATAGAGTAGGAGCGGGGCGGCAGCCGCAGCAGAACAGCTTCTTTTTTCTGCGCAGAGGAGTCGAAAGCGATCAAGGCCGCCTTCTGATCCATCGATAAGCCGAGGATGTCGGTGAAAAAGTCGCCGTTTTGCAAATTAGAAGAGTTGAGCTCCTGAACGAGTTGAAGCGTGTCATTTCCGAAATTGATACCTACCAACACGTCCTTGCCACCGGCCGGCACATTGGCGAGCCCGGCGGGCGTACTGTTGCCATCAATTTGGAACACCAGCGCCCGGGTGGAATCACCGCTCAGTACCTTCGACCGCTTGCTGGTGCCGGGCTGATTGAGGTACTCAATGGAAGTGGAATTGTAAATGTAGTCCCGGTGCGCCCGGATCAGCTGCTCAATCTGCTGTTGCATCGGGTCTTTTTCCAGGTAGCCTTCCAGCTCCGACTCGCTGCCGTAGTAATCGCCATAGTACACGGTAGGCAGCCCGATTTGATTATTGGTGAGCAGATACACATAAGCCAGCAGTGGGTCTTCGATGACGTCATCCCGGTCGCCCGTTACTCCGTTCTGGTTTTTGTAAGCCGGGTGGTTGACCAGTGTCACGAGGTGGTAGCCGGATACCGAGCTTTGATCCCTCACGCTGCTTTGGAATATTCTGCGCACATCATAGGTGCTGTCCGTGCAGGCTCTGCGCAGCGCTTCGCGCAGCTGATAATCATAGATGCGGGGCCGCAGAGCCGACTGCTCTTCCGGCGGAAGCTGTTTGAGCACCTGCACCAGCCATGCCGTAAGCCGGCCGGCAGCGTCAAACTGTTCGTGGCCGCTCACCAGCATAGGCGGCTGCTCCGCTTCCTGATGTATTTGCTGAAGGGCCCGGGCGTAAGCCGCTGGCGAAAGCCGGGCAGTAGCTTCGCTGCTAAACGCGTGCACGCCCAGCGAATCCTGCATTCTACGGGTATAACCCTCGAGGCTGCGGTAGCTGGCTTCCCGCCCGCTGATCTCGGCAATGGGCGCAATGCCTTCTGCTTGCAGGGCCCGCAGCAATTGCTTTACCGGGCCAGGAGCCTCCGGCGTCAGGCCAGGCAGCCAAAGGTGGGTGAAGCCGGCATGGGATAATTCTGACGCCTGCTCCGCCATACGGTCCGTCCAGAAAGACAGCGTGTAAGAATCAGGCAGGCTGCCGGGCTCATCCTCCGGGCAGCTCCAGTAGCAGCCCTGAATGATAAAATCCTGCGCTTCGCTCCATCCCGTAATGCTCATTAGTAATGCAACGATCAATCCTGTTTTTCTCCCCATAGTGGCCGGCTGTCGGTGGTTTGTCAGATTCAAGTGGTAAAGTACGAAAATTACCCTTCCTTTTTGGCATATTAGCGCCTGCAATTTCAGCAGTGGATTGCCAATCTCACAATGCCTATGGCTGCAGCTTCCCTTTCCATCCTGATCCCGGTGTACAACTACGATATACGCCCGCTTGTGCAGGGCTTGTCCAGCCAGGCGGAGGCCTTGCCGTTGCCGGTGGAAATCCTGTGCTTTGACGATGCATCTGATGGGCAATTCCGCCGGCTGAATGCTTCCGTGGGCGCCCTGCCCGGTGTGGTGTACCGGCTATTGCCGGAAAACCTGGGGCGTTCCCGCATCCGCAACTTGCTGGCCCGCGAAGCTCAGCATGCCTACCTGCTTTTTATAGATTGCGATTCC
>CAJXXJ010000132.1 GCA_913062745.1 uncultured Phaeodactylibacter sp. | reverse complement strand
CTCAAAGGGGTTTGCAAGTCTTCGATACTCTTCGGGGGCAACCCCAATTCCGGGTACTCCGTTTCTTTATTTTCCTCACGGGCTAACTCCCGGCAGGTATTTCTACATATCCCCCGGAAAAAAGCCAGCAAGCTTTTCCCCTCCTTAAATTTACCTCTTTTGATAAGACTGATCAGCTTAATAAGGCTCTCGTGAAGCACATCTTGCCAAGTGGATAGGCGCACCTTCTTGTTTTGCCTTACGGCTTGTTTGGCACACCTATGGTAAGATTCGTTGTGGTACAGATACCGCATCGCGGCACGTTCCTGCGGGCCAGACCGACGCAGTGCTTTAATGATTTCAGTGTCGTCCATTGCTTTCGTTAACTGAGGTTGATAAATAAGCCCAAAATGTAAATCCGCTTCCCCAATTTTAACACTTTTTCTCAGCTTAGCGAAGCCATAGCGGTACTGTTGAGCAAATGGCAGCAAAATATGTCCGATAAGCACTTGCCTGCAGCTAAACGGGAAAAAAAATAAAAAAGTCAGCCCTAATCGGTTTACTTCTGCCGGACTCTATTTCAATACAGGTATAGCAACTGCGCAGAAAACAAACTGCGCCTTTCCGCAACTATCATAGGAAAAAGCCAAGCGGCCCGGATGGGCTGGTCGGTTTTCACCCCTTTCACTTACTCCTTTAAATTTGGCCAAACTCATGCTCCGTGCCTATACGGGCTACTTTAGCACGAGTTAGCCGGTATTCCCATGAACAGGAAAACTTGAGTGCTCAGCCTGCTTGCGGCTGGCAATAACCCCAAAAAACCAAGCTCTGAACGTAGCCCCCTGCTTTCAGGCGGGCTGGGACCAAGTTTTAAAATCATTGTTTCAGCAAAAATTATGTGCTATGAAAAAGCAGAAGTATGCATTAGTATTGAGCGGCGGCGGATTTAAAGGCGCCTTCCAATTGGGAGCGCTGAACCACCTGCAGCAGCAATGGAAGCGCATCAACCCAAATGGCGGGCCCATGCGGTTCGACATCATATCCGGCGTATCCGTTGGTGCCCTGAACGGCGTTATGGTAGCAATGGACAAAATGGAAGAGCTGAACGAGCTCTGGGGACAGGTTGCCCTGAACGGAGTGTCCGAGATCTACACTTCCGATTTTATCGAGACGGACCCAAGCACGGGAGAACTGCGGCCGAAACTGGATGCAAAGAGCCTTCAAAAACAATTCTTTCCGAATCTTGAATTCAAACTGGGCTTCTTCAAAGGCTTGGGGCTGCTGCTGTCTAAAAAGAAACGCAAAGCCTACTTCCGGCAGCTTATGGAAGCAATTGCCCAGGAAGCCGGGGAGCAACTGCCCAACTTTAAAGCGCTGGCTGACAACAGCCCGCTGCGCGAAAAGCTGAGCAAGCTCCTGGATCAGAAAGCTATCGTAGGCAGTGAGTTTCTGTGCGGGTACGTTTCGCTTGATGATGGGCGATACTCTGCAGTAACTCACTCCGACTTTAACAGCAATGAAGATTTTGTAAATGGAGTCCTGGCTTCTACGGTGGTGCCCATGGTATGGGAACCAGTACAGGAAATCCGCTATAATACCCATTCCACTCCTTCCAGGAATCTGGTGGATGGAGGCATCCGTAATATCTCTCCTCTCGGAGACGTGATTAGCCGGATCAATCAGGACCCTGAGGATGCAGAGTATACTATTGTAATTATCAACTGTGCGAACGGAGGGATTACGGAAAAGAGCCATACGGGCGCTAACCTACTGCAGATTGGCTTGCGGTCGCTGCAGGAAATTACGCTCAGCGAAATCTTCACCAATGATACCGCTCACTTCATGCAGCTGAATTCCATACTCGAGCAACTGGAAGAGCAGGGCGCGGAAGTAGAGCTGCGCAAACACAGCCATGCCCGGGGCCAACTAAGCGAGACCCCTCTTAAAAAGTTCCGTTCCATTCTGATTGAACCGCAGGATGACGAACTGGGAGACTTTCTGGAGGCCAGCGAAGCTCTGCTCGCGCAGCGGCAACAGCACGGTGAAGATCAGGCCCGTAAAGCACTCGAAAACTTCCAGCCCAAGCAGCCGGAAAAGCTTCGTGCCTGATCAGGCCCCGTATCCGGACTGCCGGGCCTGCTTGCTACTGAAGTGGGCCCGGATTATTCCCAATCAAATAACTTTTAACCCTAAAATCCATGGTTATGAAAATTCGAATCTTACTATTACCTATTCTGTTTTTGTCCCTGATGCTCAATGACATACAGGCTCAAATCTCGGGCCAGAACCCGGAGCTAAAGATTAACAAAAACAACGGATACAACCCTCTCACCGGCCGCAACCCGGTGGTAGATGGCGACCTGCTGGGTAGCATTCTGCTGCAGGGATGGGTAAACGACGGTTTCTACCACCCCGGCGCTACCCTTAGTGCCACTGCCACCGGCACGATCAGCAACGATGGCTTTCCGGCTATGCTGCAAATGAGCACCGGTTACCCGTCGCTCACGCCGCGCATGACAATAACGGCCGAAGGGCTAGTTGGCGTAGGTACGGAGGCACCAGCCTTTGAACTGCACACCGAGGGCAACACCCATACTACGGGCGACTTTTACGGCCGTATCCACTTTGATGACAATCAAACCGCCGACGACGGCCCCATAACTTACGTGGACGAAGCCTACTTCGAGCTGAAGCAGCGCAACGTGGTTGGACTGGCCGAAGGCAGCGGCACCCACGGGGGTATGCTAACACTTTCGCCCGGCGCGAGCAGCCACGACCATCAGCTGTTCTTTGATGAAAGCGGTATTTTTACCCGCCGGGCAGCTGGCAACGAGCCGGCCTGGGGCACAGATTGGTACCAGCTGCTCTCTAGCAATGAAATTAGTGGTTCTCAGAATTATGTCGCCAAATTTACCGGCTCCAGCCAATTGGGGCCCAGCCAGCTCTGGGATGACGGCGATCAGGTGGGTATCGGTACAGACAATCCGGCCCCCGGCTTCTTCCTGGAGGTAGAAGGCAATACCCGCATAGAGGGCAACACCACTCTGACGGAGGCGCTCAACGTTTGGGGCCGACTTTCTCTGGGCAGCAATCAATTTGCGGGGCTGGCGTATAATATAGGCGCCTCCGAACTGTATATCGACAACCAGGCTGGCGATATCCGCTTCCACGCGGCCGGTGAGGACATGATGACCATTTCGGATACCGAAGTGGACGTCAAAAAGCGGATCACCGTCACCGGGGCCGACCTGGCAGAGCGCTTCCGGGTAAACACCATTGAGCCCCACAGCCGCCCACAGCCAGGTATGCTGCTCTCCATTGACCCGGAGCACCCTGGTGAACTCAAGCTGAGCCAACATGCGCACGACCGTTTGGTAGCCGGCGTGGTAAGCGGGGCAAACGGCATACAGACCGCAATGCTCCTGGGCCAGGAAGGCACCATAGCGGATGGTGATGTGCCGGTGGCTATCGTGGGCCGGGTATACTGCTACGTGGACGCCTCCTATGGCCCTGTACAGCCAGGCGACCTGCTGACCACTTCTGCCACTCCCGGCCATGCTATGAAAGTGCAGGATTACGCAACTGCACAGGGTGCCATTGTCGGTAAGGCGATGACCAGCCTGGAGGAAGGCCGGGGTTTAGTTTTGGTTCTGGTGAGTATGCAGTAGGGCTACCTTCAGATTATTTCTCATAAAAAACTCCAGACCATGAAATACCTAACCCTTTTCCTACTCTCACTGCTTGGCCCTTGCCTCATTGGTTTGCAGGGGCTGACGATAGCCCAAAATATGGATGCCAGCCGCGCCAATAAACAACCGACATCCCCTTTACACGAATTGATTCAGGGGCTAATAGTAAAAAAAGTACCCTTTGAAAGCCTGGATTGGTTTACGAGGGGGGCAGCCACCCATCAAAACCGCTACGAACGACAACTTCATACTGCTACTACGCTCCGGTTGGACAGGAGAAAGCTGGAACAATACGTTGCTGCACCCGCCAGGAATATAACATTTCAAATTCCACTGCCCGACGGGCAGAAAACTACCCTGCAGCTGACAAAAGTACAGCTTATTTCGGAGGGCTTTGAAGCCGTCAGTGCCTCAGGAAAGCATACGCTTGTACATGCTCCGGGCATATTCTACCATGGTATCGTACAGGGAGAACCCGGCTCCATTGCCTCGGTCTCTATGTTCAGAAATCACGTGCGAATTCTAATCGCGAACGATCAGGGTAATCAGATAATACAGCAAGACCGGACGCTAGAAGGTGGCGATTGGTACATCATGTATAACGACCGCCACCTGAAACACACGCTCAATGCTTTCTGCCAGACCCCCGACCGGGCTTCTGGCCAGCGGTTGATGCATAATGATCTAAGCCCGAGCGATGCCTCTAATTGTGTAAAGGTTTACCTGGAATGTGACTTCGCATTGTACCAGAATAATAGCTCAGCATTCATCAACACAGTAGACTATGCTCTAGAATTATTTAGCGAATCTCAGTTGATCTTCAGGAACGAGGACGTAAAAGTTGAGCTATCGAAGATTTTCGTCTGGGATGAAGAAGACCCTTATGCTACTACAGACTGCGGAAATGTCCTCGATGCCTTTGTCGACAACCGACCTACATTTGAGGGGGACTTGGCTCACTTGATCAGCTCAAAGTTTACTGATAATGGCGACGGAATCAGTTTATGTGGTAGGGCGTATGGCATTGGCGGTATTTGCGGGGGCAGCAGTGATCCCGGCCCCTACTGTGTGAGCCTGGGGTTACTTAACCCCATTCTGGACTTTCCAGTCTATTCCTGGGAATTGAATATATTCACGCACGAAATGGGTCATGTGCTGGGTTCCAGGCATACGCACGCTTGTGTTTGGAATGGCAATGATACCCAAATTGACGATTGTGGCAATCAAACCGCTTTTGATAACGGAAGTACCCCGGAGGGAAATAGCTGCTTTGATGAAGACAGTCCAATTTTACCTATGGATGGAGGCTTCATCATGAGCTATTGTCACCAAATAAGTGCAGTGGGTATGAATTTCAGCTTTGGCTTCGGGCCACAGTCCGGCGATGTGATCCGAAGCACTATCATGAGTGCGGGCTGTCTGTCCAGCAGCTGCAGCTGTGACGATTTTACTGATCGGGTCGTAAGCGATACTCCGATAGCCCCAGCTGTCTACAATGCCAGCAATCTTATCACTTCCGCCGGGCAGGCAATCACGCCAGGGGCGACCGTACTGTTCCAGGCAGGTCACCAAATTTCGCTGGAAGAGGGCTTTGCCGCAGAAGAGCTGTTCGTGGCACAAGTGGTGGATACCCTGTGTGAATCGGGCGGCAGCTCGCTGGCCGGGGGAAGTGCTTCCGGTGTAATGTTGCATAACTCTCCTGTACCGCCAGGGATGGCGAGCCACATTAAAGTATGGCCGAACCCGGCCTCCGGAAGCGTGCAGATAGAATATGAATTACGCACGGAGCAAAACGTTCAGCTTCAATTGCTTGACCTGCACGGAAAACCAGTAGTACAACAACTGAACTTTACTCGGCAAGCCGAAGGTATCCACCTTGAAAGGCTAACGATCGGCCACCTACCGGCCGGACTATACCAACTCGTTCTTCGCTACGGCGACCGATATATTACCAAACCCCTGATCATAGACACCCTGTAAACCCCTAAAACCCTCGAGTCTGACACCTAAACCCCATTTGTGAAAGCCCGGCCTTTTCAGGCCGGGCTTATTTTGTTTAGGCTTTTTCCACCTGTATCTGCACCTTCACGTCTCCCGGGAGCTCAATTTCATGGCCGTTGCTTACCGTTTCGGCCAGCTCCAGGTCTGCGGTCAGGGTTTCCGCTTTGATGTAATCGCCGAACCGGGATACGGCAGGCACTACCGAGTCTGCCTGCTGCAGGGTCACTTTGATCTTATCCGTCACCTCAAACCCGCTGTCCTTGCGGATATTTTGGATGCGGTTGACGATATCACGCGCCATGCCTTCTGCTTCCAGCTCGGGCGTAAGGGTCACATCCAGTGCAACCGTAAGCTTACCGTCATTGGCGACGAGCAGGCCGGGGATATCCTCAGCCGTGATTTCGAAGTCTTCGCGGGTCAGCTCGTAGGTATTGCCATTGGCCTGCAGGGTGTAGGTGCCGGTATCCTCAATTTTGGCGATATCCTCCTGCGTCATGCTGTTGATCTGTTGGGCCGCTTCCTTCATATCCTTACCCAGGCGGCGCCCCAGGGTCTTGAAGTTTGGCTTGATTTTTTTCTTGAGCACGCCGGCCGTATCGTCGAGGTATTCAATGGCTTTTACATTGACCTCGCTGGCGATCAGCTCACTGACCTGCTCCACTTGCTGCTGGAAGGATTTATCCAGCACCGGCAGCATGATTTTCTGAAGAGGCTGGCGTACGCGCAGGTCCTCCTTTTTGCGCAAAGCAAAGGTGAGGGAGGAGATGCGCTGTGCATAATCCATGCGCTGCTCCAGGCCTTTATCGATCCTGGAAGCATCTGCTGTGGGGAAATCAGCCAGGTGCACCGACTCATGCGGCTCCAGGCCGGTAGCCTCGTTCAGATTGCGGTACAGCCAGTCGCCAAAGAAGGGCGATACGGGAGACAACAGCTTGGAGACCGTGGACAGGCACTCGTACAGGGTCTGATAAGCGGCAAGCTTGTCGGCATCCATCTGTGCTCCTGAGCCATTCTGCTGCTGAGAGGGCTTCCAGAAACGGCGGCGGCACAGGCGGACGTACCAGTTGCTCAGATTGTCTACCACAAAGGCCTGAATCTTACGGGCAGCCTGCGTGGGCTCGTAGTTGGCGTAATCCCCGTCGACTTCCTGCACCAGGCTGTTGAGCAGGCTGATGATCCAGCGGTCGATCTCCGGGCGATCCGACATGGGCAGCTGTCCGGCCTTGTTGTCAAACTGATCGATATTTGCGTAAAGCGCAAAGAAAGAGTAGGTGTTGTACAGGGTGCCGAAGAACTTACGCTGCACTTCCCCTACCCCCTCCAGGGAAAACTTGAGGTTGTCCCAGGGGTTGGCATTCGCCATCATGTACCAGCGTACGGCATCTGCCCCGTAGTTTTCGATGGCACCAAAGGGGTCGACCACATTGCCCTTAGACTTAGACATTTTGTTGCCGTCTGCATCAAGCACCAGGCCGTTGGAGACCACATTTTTGTAAGCTACACTGTCGAATACCATCGTAGCGATCGCGTGCAGGGTATAGAACCAGCCCCGCGTCTGATCAACGCCTTCGGCGATGAAGTTAGCCGGGAATTTGCGCTCGAACACTTCCTTGTTTTCAAACGGATAGTGCCACTGCGCGTACGGCATAGAGCCGGAGTCGAACCATACGTCGATCAGGTCGGCCTCGCGGCGCATCTCCTTACCGCTGTCCGATACCAGCACCACCTCGTCGATGTAGGGGCGGTGCAGGTCTTCCGGTACGCTTTGGCTAAGGCCGAGTGCCTGATTGGCTTTTTCCACTTCGGTGCGCAGCTCTTCCACGGAACCGATGCACTTCTCCTCTTTAGCATCCGCTGTGCGCCAGATGGGCAGCGGGATACCCCAGTAACGGGAGCGGGAAAGGTTCCAGTCCTGCAGGTTTTCCAGCCATTTGCCGAAGCGGTTCTCGCCGGTAGAGGCCGGTTTCCAGTTGATGGTTTTGTTCAGCTCAAACATGCGCTCCTTAGCGGCGGTCGCTTTCACAAACCAGCTGTCGAGTGGGTAGTAGAGCACCGGGCGGTCGGTACGCCAGCAGTGCGGATAGGAGTGCAGGTACTTTTCGGAATGGAACAGCTTGTTCTCTTCCTTGAGCTTGATGACGATGTCGGCATCTACCGGGCGGTCTTCCTTTTGGCCGTAGTCTTTGACGTAGCGGCCCGCAAAGTCAGTTACTTCTTTCACGAAGCGGCCCTGCCGGTCGACCAGCGGCATATCATTACCGCCCTCGTCTTTGACCATGAGCGGGGGGATGCCGTATTTGGCGGCCACCTGAAAGTCATCTGCACCAAAAGTGGGCGCGATGTGCACGATGCCGGTACCGTCTTCGGTAGATACGAAGTCGCCCAGCAGCACCTTAAAGGCCGGGCGGCCGGGCTGTACGTACGTCATCAGCTGCTCGTACTCCAGGCCTTCCAGTTCGCTGCCTTTGAGCTCGCCCAGGATTTCGAGGTACGGGATCGGCTTATTGCCGGCCTTCACCTCTTCGGGTTTGAGGCTCGGATTCGCTTCAGTGAAGTAGGCGTTTAGGCGCTCTTTGGCCAGGATGACGGTGCCCGGCTGCCCGGTGTAGCGGTTGTACGCCCGCACTTTGACGTAGGTGATGTTTTTGCCCACTGCCAGGGCGGTGTTGGACGGCAGTGTCCAGGGCGTGGTGGTCCAGGCCAGCAGGTATTCGTCTTCCTTGCCTTTGACTTTAAACTGTGCGATGGCAGAGATGTCCTTGATATCCTGATAGGTGCCGGG
>CAJXXJ010000131.1 GCA_913062745.1 uncultured Phaeodactylibacter sp. | reverse complement strand
GTGCCCGCACTTGTTGGCGCCGGTGCCAAGGTCAAGCAGGCGCAGTTTGGGGCCTTTGGGAATGTCTCCGCCATTGCATTCCGCCAGCAGATCAGCGATGTGGTGCAGGTAATCCGCGCGCCCGGGCACCGGCGGGCAGAGGTAGCCTTGCGGCAAATACCACTGCTGCAGCCCGTAGTGTGCCCGCAAAAGCGCTTCGTTGAGCAGGCGCAGGGCATCCGGGTCGGAAAAGTCAACGGTGGGCTGCCCGGCGGGATTGGTGCGGATGTAGTCCGACAGCGCGGGCAATGCTGCAGACAGCCGCTCGAAATCATAGCCCTGCCGGTGGGCATTACGCGGGTGTAGAACAGGATTACTGATAAGCGATTCCGTTAGCAGCGGTGAGGACAATAGGAGCCGCATCGGTGACGATAAGGGTGTGTTCGTGCTGCGCTACAAAGCCGCCACCGCGGGCCGTCATCGTCCAGCCGTCGTTGGTTTCTTCCGCCATCCGGGCGCGGGTGGAGATAAAGGTCTCCAGCGCGATGACGTGGCCTTTCTGCAGGCGGTCCCGGTTGTAGCGGTCCCGAAAACAGGGAATTTCCTGCGGGTCTTCGTGCAGCCGCCGGCCAATGCCGTGCCCGCAGAGGTTGCGGATGACCCGAAAGCCGCGGGCTTTGGCTTCTTTTTCGATAAAGCCGCCCAGCTCGGAAATCTGAAGGCGGTGGCGCACCTGCCCGATCGCCAGGCGCAGAATATCCTCCGAGGCTTGTACCAGCTGCTGCAGCTCCTGCCGGTCTTCACCCAGGATGAAGGAGCCGCCGTTGTCACCGTAGTACCCGTTCAACACCGCGGAAACATCGATATTCACCAGGTCGCCTTCCCGTAATACTTTCGTAGCTGAGGGAATACCGTGGCAGACCTCTTCATTCACGCTGATGCAGGTACAGCCCGGAAAGCCGTAGTCGTGGTACGGGGCAGACTGCGCGCCAAAGGAGTCCAGTATGCCCCGCCCGTACTCGTCGAGCTCCAGCGTAGACATGCCTGCTTTCGCGTAAGCGCGCATCATTTCCAGTGTTTTGGCTACCGCATAGCCGGCGGCTCTCAGCCCCGCCAGTTCGGCGGCAGTTTCTACGGACATGCTGTGTGGTTTTTTGCGTGAAGCACAAAAATAGGCAATCACCGCAACTCTACCTGCATGTAAACCGGCTGATGGTCAGAAAACTGGAACTGCCGGTCGATCGTCTTGACCTTCAGCATGCGCACGTTGGGGCTGACGAGAAAGAAATCGATGAGGGTGACGAAGGTCTCGCCCGGCTTGTAGGTATCCTTTGTCTTGCGGTTGCTCGGCACCCGCGGGTCGTATCCCCACTGCCAATCGCCGGGAAGGAAGTCAGGCGCGATATTGGTCTGCGTGTAGCCCTGCGTATTGCCGGGCATGAATCCGTCGAAGCGGAAAAAGGGCGGCACTTGGTTCCAGTCGCCCCCCACAATCACATAGTGCCCTTTACCGTACTCTTCCAGGCAGAGCTCGCGCAAAAATTTCATCTGCTCCCGCTTTAGCGAGCCGTCAGCATCGTAGGCCGAGTTGTGGACGTTCATCACCACCAGCTCCTTGCCGTTCGCTACCCGGAAGCGGTGCAGCGCCACGCAGCGGTCGAGCTGAAAGAGCCGTACCGGCCAGCTGAATTCGCCCGGCAGCTGAATGCGCTCGGAGGCGTAGGGCTGATATTTGCTGTAGGTGCCCAGCCCGCTTTCCACCTCTCCGTAAAAGTGCCAGGGCTCAAAAACGGGTATCGGCACCAGCGGCGAGCGGTAATTGGGCGCAAAGTAAGCCGCATAGTCCGGCAGCTGCGCCCGGATGCTGTCGTGCTGATTGGCATAGTAGGAGCGTTTGGAGCGCACGTCCACTTCCTGGTACAGGAAAAAATCCGATTTCAGCGTCTGTGTATTGAAAAAGATGCCCTCGTTGTTCTTGCGCACTGCTTCCTCCGGAGCCCGCACCATGCGCCCCACTGAGAAGTACATATTGCCGTGGTCGAAGAAGAATTCTGACTCCTCCCCCAGCCCGCCGAAGCCGAGGTTCCAGGTGACAAAGGAGAGCACGCTGTCACGGATGACCTCCGGAGCTGCGGCCCCCTGATTTTCAATAGCGACCCGGCCTTTGGGCTGCCAGTCGTTCAGGGTACCGTACAACAGGATACCAGCAACATACAGAACAAATAACAGTATTGCACCGACAACGAGGCGGATGAGGTTTTTTTTCTTCATATTCCTTCCATGTTTTTCAATATGCAGCTAATTTAAGCAGATGCTGCTCAATGCGTTGCCAATAGGCAAGAACCACAAAAAGATCACAGCCCCAGCATATCCTTCATGCCAAATACGCCCTGCTTGCCAATGAGCCAGTGGGCTGCCTGCAGAGCACCCCGGGCAAAGCCTTCCCGGCTGTGCGCTTCGTGGCGGATGGTGATGGTGTCCACGGCGGAGCGGTAGCGGATTTCGTGGGTACCCTTCACATCGCCTTCCCGCTCAGAAAGGATGGGCAGCGTGCCTTCCGCATCCGTTGCCTCGTTTTTCCAGTCGCGGGTGCGGCTCAGGCGTTCAATCAGGGCTTCCGCCAAAGTGATGGCCGTGCCGCTCGGCGCATCGAGCTTTTGGGTGTGGTGGATTTCCGTCATCTCGGGGCGGTACTGCGGCCAGTCCTCCATCAATGCCGCCAGCTGCTCATTGAGCGCAAAAAACAAATTGACGCCTACGCTGAAATTGGAGGCGTAGAAGAACGCGCCGCCCTTTTCCTTACAGGCCTTTTCCACTTCTCCGTAGCGGCCGAGCCAGCCCGTAGTACCACTGACGACGGGCACGCCGGCATCAATGCAGGCCATAATATTCGCAAACCCGACCTCCGGCTGACTGAAATCGATAGCCACGTCTGCTCTTTTCAGGTTTTCAGCCGTCAGTTCTCCCGTGTTGGAGGCGTCGATACGCAGCACTATTTGGTCGCCGGCATTCAGTGCGAGCTGCTCTATAGCTTTCCCCATTTTACCGTATCCCAGCAGTGCGATTTTGGACATGAACTTTCTTTTTTAAAAAATGATGCGAAAAATGTGACCCCGGAATACCATAGCCGTCTCAAAGGCAACCAAACAAATAAGTACAATATTCATTTGCTGACGGTCAGCCTAAGCGCCGGAATCCCAAATGAAAAAAATCCCAAACCTCTTTTTTACGATGCCCGGCAGCTGAATGGCCGGGCATTTTTTTTGCCTCACCCCTCTTCCAGCAGCCCCTTCAGTTCATTCAGTTTCATCATGCACTCTATCGGGGTCATATTGTTGATATTGAGGTCGCTTAGCGCTTCCTTGATCTTACCGGCAGTCGGGTCTACTGTCTCGAATATGCTAAGCTGCAGGGTTTCGGTAGAGATTTTGCTGGTGTCCGGCTTAGCCGCCTGCACTTCGCCGTTTTCTTCCTGATTGATCCGCTTTTGCTCCAGCTGCGTCAGAATATGCGCGGCGCGTTCCACGATCCCCCTCGGCATGCCCGCCATTTTCGCTACGTGTATACCAAAACTGTGCTCGCTGCCGCCGGGTACCAGCTTCCGCAAAAAGATGACCTTGTTGCCGACCTCCCGGGTGGAGATGTGAAAGTTTTTGATGCGGTCGAATTTCTTCGCCAGCTCGTTCAGCTCGTGGTAGTGGGTGGCGAAGAGCGTTTTGGGCCGCGCACTGCCGTTATTGTGCAGGAATTCAGCAATCGACCAGGCAATGGAGATGCCGTCGTAGGTGCTTGTACCCCGGCCAATCTCATCGAGCAGGATGAGGCTGCGGTCGGAGATGTTATTCATGATGGAGGCCGTCTCGTTCATCTCCACCATGAAGGTCGACTCGCCGGAAGAGATATTATCCGAAGCGCCCACCCGGGTGAAGATTTTGTCGATCAGCCCGATGTGCGCCTCCTCGGCGGGCACGAAGCAGCCCATCTGTGCCATGAGGCAGATGAGGGCGGTTTGCCGCAAAAGCGCCGATTTACCCGCCATGTTAGGGCCGGTGATCATCATAATCTGTTGCTCGTCGGTGTCGAGTTGTACGTCATTAGGCACGTAGGGCGCATCAATGGGCAGCTGCTGTTCGATGACCGGGTGCCGCCCCTGCTTGATGTCGATGCCGGTGCCGTCGTTGATTTGCGGGCGGCAGTATTTGTGCTTTTTGGCCACCCGGGCAAAGCTGAGCAGGCAGTCGATATTCGCCAGCAGGTGGGCGTTGTGCTGTATCGGCTGTATGTAATCGGCCAGGGTAAAGACGAGCTGTTCGAACAGCTGCTCCTCCAGGGCCAGGATTTTTTCTTCGGCACCGAGAATTTTGGATTCCAGCTTTTTCAGCTCATCGGTGATGTAGCGCTCTGCATTGGTCAGCGTCTGCTTGCGGGTCCACTCCGGCGGCACTTGGTTTTTGTATTTGTTGGTGACCTCCAGGTAGTAGCCGAAGACATTATTGAAGCCGATCTTCAGGCTATTGATGCCTGTGCGCTCACTCTCGTTGCGCTGAATATCGAGCAGCAGCTCCTTGCTGTTGTTGACGATGTTGCGCAGCTCATCCAGCTCTTCGTGGAAGCCATCCGCCATGACGCCGCCTTTAGCCAGGTTGACGGGCGGGTCTTCCAGTATTTGCTTTTTGATTTCGTCCCGTAGCAGTTCGCAGGGGTTGAGCCCCTCACCCAGTTTGGCCAGGTTCGGGTTGTCGGCAGCCTGCAGCAGTTCCTTGATGGGCCTGATCAGCTCCAGGGCTTTCTGCACCTGCTTGACCTCCCGCGGGTTGATCTTGCCGAGCGGCACTTTGGAAATCAGCCGTTCCAGGTCGCCCATTTGCTGCAGGTACTCGCCCATTTCACGGTTGAGCTCCTGCTGCTCGTACAGGTAGTCGACCACTTCCAGCCGCTTATTGATCGCGACAGCCGAGGTGAGCGGCAGCACGCACCATTTTTTCAGCATCCGGGCGCCCATGGGCGATACGGTGTGGTCCAGGACTTTGAGCAGCGGCACGCCTGTTTCGTGATTGCTGTAAACCAGCTCGAGGTTGCGGACGGTGAAGCGGTCGAGCCAAACGTAGCGCTCGGGTTCGATGCGGCTCAGCCCGTTGACGTGTTTCAGGTTCTTATTCTCGGTGGTGGACAGATAGTGCAGCGTAGCGCCGGCAGCAATCTGTGCCAGCTCCATATCTTCCAGGCCGAAGCCTTTCAGGTTTTTCACTTCGAAGTGCTCCAGCAGTTTTTCACGGGTATAATCCAGGGTGTACACCCATTCGTCGAGGCAGTAGGTGTAGAGCTTGTCGCCAAATTGCTTTTGAAACTCATTCCTGCGGTCTTTCGGAAAAAGGATTTCAGAGGGCGCAAAGCTTTGGATCAGTTTTTCGGCGTAAGCCAAACTCCCCTCGCAGGCCAGAAACTCACCGGTGGAAATATCCAGGAAAGCCACGCCCGCCTGCCCCTTCTTGCCGAAAAAAAGAGAGGCCAGGTAGTTATTCGATTTGTGGTCGAGCAGCTTATCATCTACCGCCACGCCCGGGGTTACCACTTCGGTCACACCGCGGCGCACGACTTTTTTTTGCGGGCTGGGTTTTTCCAGCTGCTCGCAGATGGCCACCCGGTAACCGGCGCGCACGAGGCGCGGCAGGTAGAGGTCCATGGAGTGGTGCGGAAAACCAGCCAGCTCGATATCGCTGCCGCCGTTGTTGCGTTTGGTCTGTACAATGCCCAGCACCTGAGCGGCCGTCACAGCGTCTTCACCAAAGGTTTCGTAAAAGTCGCCCACCCGGAACAACAGGATCGCGTCCGGATGCTTGGACTTGACCTTGAAGTACTGCTGCATGAGCGGCGTAACCTTTTTGCTTTCTTTCTTTTTGGTTCCCTTTGCCAAAGCGCTGCTTATTTTGTGGGTTGTTCAATCGGAACGTTCCGGATTCATGTGACCAGCAAATATACATTTTATGGTGGGCTTTGAAACAGCCGGGACGGCCAAAATCCCGCACAGCAGCGGAAAAGCAGATGCCGGGAACAAGTTGGGCCCTGCTTTTGAAAATCCGTAGTGCCGCCTTATTTTTGCGGGAGCAACAAACCATAGTAGCCCTTTAATGTTAAGTTGAAAAAAGATATACCATGGCTATCATAATAACCGATGAATGCATCAACTGCGGCGCTTGCGAACCGGAATGCCCCAATAACGCGATCTACGAAGGTGGCGTGGAGTGGGCGATTTCGGATGGCACCGGCGTTTCCGGCTCCTACAAGCTGGAGGATGGTTCGGAAGTAGACGCTGACGCGCAGCACGACCCGGTTTCTGACGATTTTTACTACATCGTGCCCGATAAGTGCACGGAATGCGTAGGCTTCCACGAGGAGCCGCAGTGCGCTGCCGTCTGCCCGGTAGACTGCTGTGTGGACGACCCGGACCGCCGGGAAAGTGAAGAAGTGCTGCTGGGCCGTAAAGAGCGGCTGCACCTGTAGGCAACAATTTACGATAAGATACTTCCCTGGATGGCTGGGCAAATGGTTTGCTCAGCCATTTTTTTAGAGCTTGTTGGGATTTTGCTTTTGGAGCGAACGCAGCCAAATTTTGTTCTGGCCAAGGCGCGATGAGGGAACATAGCCTTAGCTACGTGACCGAAGAGCAACGAAGAGCAGGACAAAATTTGGCAAGAGCAGCCCGAAGTGTAAAATCCCAACAAGCTCTTATACCCAACCCTGTTCTTTTGCATGCTCCAATGCATCTCCCGAATGCTCCATCACCAGCAGCGGGATATCCATTTCCGACGCCATTCCCTCCAGCTCTTTTTGCCGCTCGTCGGTGTACACGTGGCGGATGTAGATGGCTTTGATGCGGCCCGGGTATTTCTCGTGTGCTTCCCGGTATATTTCCGGGTCCTGCTGCCCGCTGTCGCCAATGCAGATGAAGTCGAGCTGATCAAAAGTGGTCATGATCTCGTCGATGTAGTCGAGCTTGTAAGGGCGGGTGTCCTGCTTGATCCATTGTTTGGCGTTCAGCCCGATATCGCGCAGGAAGAACGGGCCCTTGGGGATATCGTTGTACTCACAAAATTTGATGAGCTTGTCGTAGAGGTTGTAGGAACTGCCGGAGACGAAGAAAATCGGGTTGTAGTGGTCCTTGCACAGATTGTGGTACAGCTTATCCACGCCCTCGAAGACCACGCGGGTACGAGCCGTATTGCTGAGCATGGTGCGCATCTTTTTCAGAAAGCTGGTGGCATTGGACTCCATGATGGTGTCGTCCACATCGGAGATGATGCCAAATTCATTCTGCTGGTTGCAGACAATGACCTCTACACTGGCCTCCTCCTCGTACTCCAGATCAAACGGCATATGAGCAATGCGCAATTGCACCTCGTGCCAGCCGTCCTTCAGCTGCAAGTCTTCGATATCTTCAAAAATCAGCGTGAAGTACCCCTCTTCGCTGCTCACGGTGCTGGTTTTGCGGCCGGCCAGCTCACCTTCCACGCCTACTCGGGGAATTTCGTCGCTCTCGTAGCGTTTCCAGGTGCGGTGCAGGTTATCCCAGAGGTTGTTTTCCAACTCCTCCACTTCGTGCACCACTTGTTCTTTTTCCAATATGCGCCCGCTGACGTAGGCGATTTTCCCGTTGCTGTACCCCAGATACGGGAAGATAATAACGGGGTCGAATAAGTCCAGCTTCTCTTTGATTTTCGTACGGGTCTTGTCGATGGCTTGCTCCGCCTGATGGGCAAAATTCCTAAAGGGCTTCATAGTGGGCTTTGCTATTGATCGGATAGAGGGGGGCTGGTGTTCGGGGGATGGGCCAGGAAAGTGGGCCGGGTGGGTCTGGTATCATATTGCCGCACCTACGGCGCTTCTGTTTATTTTTGTTGGCTGTGCTACCAATAGGAGCGGGCCTCTGGCCCTCACCGGAGGAATCACCCGCGGGGATGCCGCCGGGCTACCTGGAGACTTGGAGCTTGGAACCCTGGGCACTTGAGAGGTTCCACATGGTCGCACCTACGGCGCTCCTGTTTATTTTTATGGGCTGTGCTACCAATAGGAGCGGGCCTCTGGCCCTTGCCGGAGGAATCAACCGCGGGGATGCCGCCCGGGCGAGCGCCGTAGATGCGGCCATGTTGGTAGCCAAAACGGCAAAAAATAGTTGGAGCGCCGTAGGTGCGGTCATGTTGTACCTGCCTCTCGTCCGGCAATGACCCAGCTAATCAGCCCGATCACCGCCCCCATCCCCGCGGAGGAACCAAGGGCGCAGTGGGAAACTGCACCCTTGGGCCTGCCGGGCCTCTGGCCCTTGCCGGGGAATAGCCCTGAGGCTACCGCCGGGCCAAGCGCCGTAGGTGCGACCATATTGGTAGCCAAAACGGCAAAAAATAGTTGAAGCGCCGTAGGTGCGATCATGTTGGCAGCCAAAACGGTGAAAAATGGTGGGAGCGCCGTAGGTGCGGTCATGTTGTACCTGCCTCGCGTCCGG
>CAJXXJ010000130.1 GCA_913062745.1 uncultured Phaeodactylibacter sp. | reverse complement strand
GTTCAATTTCCCGTTGATCAGCCTGTTCAGTGCGGAAGGGCTGCTGCTGGGGCTGCCACTGCTCTACTGGTATATCTTTCTGGCCTGGGGGCTGGTCATTGCGCTGACCGCCTGGCTGACCCGGCCTCATCAACCGAAAAAGCAGCGCTAGAGATGTCTCCTTTGCTCATCATATCGATTTCCGTGGGCTACGTCGGGCTGCTGTTCCTGATCGCCTGGCTGGGCGACCGGCGCGAGAAGGCCGGCAAAAGCCTGGTGAACAACTCGGCTATTTACGCCCTCTCCCTGGCGGTGTACTGTACGGCCTGGACCTACTACGGCAGCGTGGGCCGGGCAGCCACGAGCGGCCTGGGCTTCCTGACCACGTACCTCGGGCCTGCCATACTGGCCCCGGTCTGGTGGCTGCTGCTCAAAAAAATCATTCTCATCAGCAAAACGCAGCGCATCACTTCCATTGCCGACTTTATCTCCTCGCGCTACGGCAAAAGCACTTGGCTGGGCGTACTGGCTACGCTAATTGCGGTGTTTGGCATTATCCCCTACATATCTATACAGCTCAAAGCGATTTCTACCAGCTTTGACCTGCTGGTGGGCCACGGGCCGCTCAACCACCCCAACCCCACGCAGTCCCCCTTTTACCTGGATACGGCACTGTACATTGCCATCGCCCTGGCCGCTTTTACCATCTTGTTTGGTACCCGCAACCTCGACCCCAACGAGCGGCACGGCGGCCTGGTTGCCGCTATCGCTTTTGAGTCCGTGCTCAAGCTGGTCGCCTTTTTGGCCATTGGTATCTATGTGACCTTCGGGCTGCACGGCGGTTTCGGCCCGCTGTTTGAGAAAGCAGCCGAGGTGCCTTCCATCCGGCAGCTTTTCACGCTGGAGGCGGTAGGGCTCAATGGCTGGGAATGGTTTTGGCTGGTCTTCCTCTCTATGTCAGCCATTATGCTGCTGCCCCGGCAGTTTCATGTAGCAGTGGTGGAAAATACCAACCCGGCGCAGGTAGGGCGCGCCTCCTGGATGTTCCCGCTCTACCTGCTGCTCATCAATATTTTTGTGCTGCCCATAGCGGTAGCCGGGCTGCTGCTGTTTCCGGAAGGCAGCGTAGAGCCGGACAGCTATGTGCTCAGTATCCCCCTGGCGATGGGGCAGGAAACCCTGGCGCTGTTCATCAGCCTGGGGGGCTTTTCCGCGGCTACGAGTATGGTGATTGTGGCGGTCATTGCGCTAAGTATTATGATCGGCAACAACCTGGTACTGCCGGCATTGCTGCGCTCGCAGGATTTCCGCGAAGGCGAGTACCGAAGCCTGGATACCGGGCTGCTGGGTATCCGGCGCATCAGCATCGTGGTGGTGCTGCTGCTGGCGTATACCTACTTTAAGGCGGTGGGCGAACAGTACACCCTGGTGTCCGTGGGGCTGATTTCCTTCACGGCCATCGCCCAGTTTGTCCCTGTGGTGCTGGGAGGTATTTACTGGAAGCGGGCCACTAAAAAGGGCGCTATATGGGGGCTGAGCGTGGGATTTTTGGTCTGGGCCTTTACCCTCCCCTTCCCTACCCTGATGGAAACGGAACTATTCAGCAGCCGGATCATGGAGGAAGGGCTGTTCGGGCTGCCCTTCCTCCGGCCCCACGAGCTGTTCGGCATGAGCGGCTACAGCCCGGTGGCGAACGCGGCTTTCTGGAGCCTGCTGCTCAATACGCTGGCCTATGTGGTAGTCTCCCTCCACAGTCAGCAGAGCCCGCTTGAAGTCTCGCAGGCCGACCTGTTTGTCAACATCTACAAGTACCGCTCGGGCAGCAGCGACTACGAGGTGGTGCGCCGCCGGGCTAAAGTGCGGGATATCCGCTTACTGCTCAACCGCTTTCTGGGCGTACCCCGTGCCAATACCCTGCTCAATGCTTTTGAAAACCGGCATCAGCTCGACCTCTCCGCACAACTAAATGCACCGCCGGAGCTGATCAACTATGCCGAGACCCACCTGGCCGGGGCAATCGGTGCGGCTTCCGCCAAAATCATCATCGGCTCCATTACCAAAGAAGACCCGATCAGCCTGGAGGAAATGTTTAAAGTGCTGGAGCAGACCAAGGAGATTGTGCAGTACAGCAAAGCGCTGGAGAAAAAATCGGCAGAGCTGGAGCGTACCACGCAGCAGCTGCAGGAGGCCAACACCCGGCTGCAGGAGCTTGACCGGCTCAAAGCGGACTTTATCACCACAGTGACGCACGAGCTGCGCACGCCCATCACCTCCATCCGGGCCCTTTCCAAAATTATGCTGGATGCGGAGGAACTGCCCCGCGGGCAGCAGCAGGAATTCCTGAATATTGTGGTAAGCGAAAGCGAACGCCTCACCCGCCTTATCAATCAGGTGCTCGACCTGGAAAAAATCCAGTCGGAAAACGAAGCCTCCCCGCTGCGGCCGGTCAATTTCTCAGAGGTTGCCAAGCGCTCCTACGCCGGGCTGCAGCAACTGATGAAGGACAAGCACATCCGGCACGAGCTCATCATCGAGGAGCAAATTGAGGTGCTCGGCAACTTCGACCGCCTGACACAGGTCATCGTCAACCTGATGTCCAATGCCATAAAATTTTGCAAGCCGGACAAAGGCTATGTCTCCCTGCGCCTCAAGCGAAGTGGGCACCTGGCGCGGCTGGAGGTGACCGACAATGGCCCCGGGCTTTCTGCCAAAGACCAAGCCATCATTTTTGACCGCTTTACGCAAATCAGCGATGAGATCAAGGGGAAACCGAAAGGCAGCGGGCTGGGGCTTTTCATTTCCTACACCATTGTGGAGCAGCACAAAGGCAGCATAGGCGTGGACAGCGAGCCGGGGGCAGGGGCTACCTTTTGGGTGGAGCTGCCGCTGCGGGGGGTAAGGCGATTGTAAGGTGTTTTCTAAAAACTTGAAAAAATACACAAAAAGCATAAACCAGCAAATCAGCACATTGTTACTTACACATTATTTCGTTTTAATAAACACCAAATGCGCCATGAAAAAAATTGTAAATTCTACGAAATGTCTTTTTCTTATTGCCCTTTTTACACTGCCTCCACTTTTAGCTGAAGCTCAACTGCAGCAACCAAATTGCTTCCCGGATCCGGATTCGCTTGGTTGTACACCGATAGAGGAACTCACTGCTACAATAACTCCACCAGGCTATCCAGAGTGTGAAATAGAGGTCACCTATGAGTTCGGGGTGTGCCAAGGAGTATTACAGATTGCCAATGTTTCCTTTTCTAGCGTTCCTGCCGGTATTTGTGAAGATTTCATCCTTGACCTTATCGACACATTCTTTAATGGCACTGAACTGCAACTTGAAAGGTTTCTGACTGATTTATATTTCGGAGCATTAGATCAAATTGCTGATATGCTTTTTCAAGAAGCGCTTGATGAAGCTATTGCCAATAATTCACTTTCACTATTGTACTGCGATTCTGGCTTAAATACCTTCACGGTAGGTTTCTATGCTGGTTCGTGTGCTTCTTTCTGTGTAGGAAGAAATGATGTGGGTGAATTTGCCATCGATTTGGTTTCCTGCGGCCCTACTTGCTGTAGTTTAAATAAGACATATTGCATTGATGCAGCAACCGGCGAAACCGTTGTAGAAGAAAGCGTAGAACAAGTGAATCCTGGGGAATGCTTGGCTACGCCATTGCCACAATGCGCAGCAGGAAGTTTTTTCCAAAGCCCTTGTTTTGAAATTTGCGAAACAGAATAAAAGAAAAAACCATGCGCTACTATAAAAAATTCATGCTCTTGATACTTGCGAGCCTTATTTGGAGTTCTTTATTATTTGCTCAGATTGACTCCTATAATCACGATGAAAGAATACTCGATATAAAAGCTGAGTTTCCCCTTGGCCAATCTAATGACACTAATCTGGTGAGATTAGGAAACGCCTTTGTTGACGCGACACAACAAACCGTCTTCAAACAGCCCAACAAAGCAGCGACTATAATAAGCCGGAATGGAGAGGAGCCTCCGGAAATCGTTTTCACTGATACACCGATTGAGTGGGCGCGCATCCATCGAGATACTACACTGCCAAACCTACAGGACTCAATCCCTAATTTGGTCTCCACAATAGATGGCTATGAGGTATTGCGCGAGGCTAGCTTACTACTGGACGACCGGCTTATTGAAGTATTCTACACCGGTTTCAGATATGGCTCTTATGTGGTCTGTACCGATGTAACAACCGGCGAGAAGCTGTGGGAACAGGCCTACAACTGGTCCACGGGTGTGGAGAACATCGAGATTGATTTATCTGTTTACGAACGCTCAGACGGCAATATCGAACTGTCGGGTATGCGGATGCTATTCAACAATGTCCCAAATATCTTTCCTTTTGGCATCGCCCACCGCAAAGTCCTCAACCCTGAGACTGGGCAGCTGATCGCCCGCTATTTTACCCCTTGGAACTCTGAGGGAGGAGAAGGCGGCATGATTTGTGCTAACCCCAATGGGCAGCTGGGTCGTACCTTGCCCATCGCTGAAGATGAGCTGTATTTGAATTCTTGCATAGATTTGAATGTTCAAGAAGGAGCGTTTATACAAATGAACCTAGCCCTTAATGAGCAGGGGGTATTTCTAGATACGATAGATAGAATACCCAATCCAATGCCTTTCCCCAATGATGGGTCTATTCAGTTGCATAAATACTTAGATGCTTTCAAATTGCCGAATGGCAAGTTTGTGGTTGGCTCCACTTCCATTAGTAGCCCTATAGACAGTACCCAACTCGTAAGTGAGTTGCTGTTTTTGGATGAGCAGGGGGCTTTTGATTACCGGGTGGATATTTCGTCGCTTATCAGCTATGATGCTAGCTTTAATTTAAGCGTTGAGGGAGAACATATTATCGTAACAGCCAGCTATTTTGATAAATTTGGTGGAGACCCTAGCACTGCCCGCAGCATTGCCATTTTTGACTTAGAAGGAAATGTGCGCTTTAGCAAGACCGCATTTAAAACGCTCGATGGTGAAGAAGTTGGCTTCAGGCCGCAAATGACAGCGCTCGGTGAGGATCGCTTCCTGATCGTGGGCGACAATTTTGACGAATGCCTAAAGTACTTTTTGCTCGACGAAACGGGTGACATTAGTCTGCTGCGTACCATTTGCCAGCCAGACCCTGACTGGAAGCTTGGGATCGAGGATATAGCTGTCGCCTCTAATGGAGTTGTAATTACCAGCACCTCCTGGAGGAAAGAAAGTCTGGATACCCCCGAAGCTATTTTCCGCGCGACCTTTGGCATCAGAGCAGAAGAACTCGGCCTTCAGCTTCCAAGCAGCCTTACGGAAACGGAATCTGCACAGCGCCTACGCCTATACCCTAACCCAGCCAGAGAGGCTGTCGTAGTCGATTTCGAAAGGCCAGTTGCTGGCACCGCCCGTATCATCAGCATGTCGGGCCAGCCCATGCGTACTTTGCAAACCGATGCTACCTTGCAGCTGCGTATTTCTACCGCTGGTTTGCCGCCGGGCACCTATGTCTTGCAGTTTGAAAGCGAGGCCTCTATTCTGCGGGAGGTATTTGTTGTGAGCAGATGATACTTTGTAGCCAGGAATGATTTGGGCGCACCCGATTGGCGGGTCATCCAATCGGGTGCGCCCATGCCTACCCCTGTTATTACTCTATCCCCACTGCTTATAGTGCCCTTATCTTCTCATAAATTTTTTTTTTACCAAAAAAGATGTAGTTTTAGGTGGAGAAGCGATAGATTAGCAAACTATATTTTATCGCCCTATACCGCTATGACAGATAAGAATTCAACCAAGGTATTACTCGTCGATGACGAGCCAAACATTCGTGTAGCGCTCCGTTTCCTCGTTCAGAACGAGGGCTATCAGGTATTGGAAGCCGCAAATGGCGAAGAAGCCCTGCAAAAGATGGAGGAGCACCAGCCGGATATCGTCGTGCTTGATGTAATGATGCCCGGCATTGACGGCTTTGAAGTTGCCAAACGCATCCGCGCCACTCCCAATTTTGAGCATACCCGTATTATTTTCCTTACGGCAAAAGGCACCCAGAACGACCGCTTTCAGGGCTACGCTACCGGTGGGGAAGTGTATCTTACCAAGCCTTTTGACAACGCAGAACTTATAAATACAATAAATGAAGTCGTAGAATTTGGATAAGCCGTCCAAATTTTTTTTCTTTACAGATATAAACATCTAAATATCTAGATACATTTGAAACCAAAGCGGCTTTTTGATTGGCCCGACCAAATAAAAAAGCCCGCATAAAACAAGCGAGATATGACGCATCAGATCAAATCCTTCGACGAGTACAAAGCGGCTTACCAAAAGAGCGTGGACGACCCGGAGTCCTTCTGGGCCGAACAAGCCGAGACCTTTCACTGGCGCAAAAAATGGGACAAAGTGCTGGACTGGAACTTCAGCGAGCCCAACGTAAACTGGTTTGTCAACGGAAAACTCAACATCACGGAAAACTGCCTGGACCGCCACCTCGAGACGCGCGGCGATCAGGTCGCTATCCTGTTTGAGCCCAATGACCCCGATGCGGACAATATCACTTATACTTATAAGGAACTACACGCTGAGGTGTGCAAGACAGCCAATGCCCTGAAGGCTAATGGCATCGAAAAGGGGGACCGCGTATGTTTCTATATGCCTATGGTGCCGGAACTCGCTATCGGCGTGCTGGCCTGCGCCCGTATCGGAGCGATACACTCCGTGGTTTTTGCCGGCTTCTCCGCTCAGGCCTTGGCCGACCGGATCAAAGACGCGAGCTGCAAAGCGGTAATCTGCTCCGACTACAACGTGCGGGGCGCTAAAAATATCCCGGTAAAGAAAGTGGTAGACGACGCGCTGCAGATGGGCACGGACAGCATAGAGCTGGTACTGGTACACCGCAATACCGGCGGCGAAGTGGACACTTCTGACCCACGCACTAAGTGGTGGCACGAAGAAGTGGACGGCCAAAGCGCGGAGTGCGAAGCCGAAGAAATGGACAGCGAAGATATGCTCTTCATCCTGTACACTTCCGGCTCTACCGGCAAGCCCAAGGGCGTGGTGCATACCTGCGGTGGCTACATGGTCTACACCGCTTATTCCTTCAAGAATGTTTTCCAGTACGAGGATGGCGATATTTACTGGTGTACGGCAGACATCGGCTGGATCACCGGGCACTCTTACATCGTTTACGGCCCGCTGCTTTCCGGCGCGCGACCGTGATGTTTGAGGGCGTACCGACCTACCCGGATGCCGGCCGCTTCTGGCAGGTTTGCGAAAAGCTGAAGGTCAATCAGTTCTACACTGCCCCTACTGCCATCCGTGCGCTGATGGCACAGGGTGATCAGTACGCGGACAAGTACGACCTGAGCTCCATCAAAGTAATGGGTTCCGTAGGCGAGCCGATCAACGAGGAAGCCTGGGAGTGGTACTACGAGAAAATCGGCAAGAAGAATGCGCCGATTGTGGATACCTGGTGGCAGACCGAGACCGGTGGCATCATGATCGGCGGACTGGGCAAGCACAGCCCGATGAAGCCTGCACACGCCGGCTACCCGCTGCCGGGCATACAGCCCTGCCTGATGGATGCCGATGGCAACGAGCTGCAAGGCAACGACGTGGAGGGCCTGCTGTGCGTGAAGTACCCCTGGCCATCAATGCTGCGCACCACCTACGGTGACCACGAACGCTGCCGTCAGACCTACTTCTCTGCCTTCAAAGACCTGTACTTTACCGGAGACGGTGCCCGCCGCGACAAGGAGGGTATGTACCGGATTATTGGCCGGGTGGATGATGTAATCAATGTATCCGGGCACCGCATGGGTACCGCCGAGGTGGAAAACGCCATCAATGAGCACGAGCTGGTGGTGGAATCCGCGGTAGTGGGCTACCCGCACGATATCAAAGGGCAGGGCATCTACGCCTACGTGATTACCTCACAGCCCGTAAGCGATGAGGATGCTTTCCGCAAAGAACTGGTCAAGGTAGTGGTCAAGGAGATTGGCCCGATTGCCAAACCGGACAAGATTCAGATCGTATCCGGGTTGCCCAAAACCCGCTCCGGAAAGATCATGCGCCGTATCCTCCGCAAGGTGGCCTCCGGTGATACCTCTAACCTGGGTGATACCTCTACCCTCCTTAATCCGGATGTGGTAGACGAAATCAAGAATAATGCATTAGTCAAAAGTTAGGCTAAGAAATTGACACAAGCTAACTGATTATTCTGATATGGCAGGCTCCGGTGACGGTTGCCTGCCATTTTTAAAGAGCCCGCACCAAACTACAATCTTACAACATGACTTATCAGGAATTCTACAACCGCAGCATGGCCGAGCCGGAAGCCTTCTGGGCAGAGCAGGCCAAAGCTATCGACTGGTATAAAAAGCCAGCCCAAATCCTCTCCAAAGACGATAATAACCTCTACCGCTGGTACACCGGCGGACAGCTAAATACGGCCTACCTTGCCCTCGATTACCACGTAGACAACGGGCGGGGCGATCAGGCGGCGATCTACTACGACTCGCCGGTGACGGATACCAAA
>CAJXXJ010000129.1 GCA_913062745.1 uncultured Phaeodactylibacter sp. | reverse complement strand
AACTGCCCGTCCAGATGAAAGCAACGCCCGTGGTAGCCGCAGCTGAGCTGACGCACCGGCCCGGCTTCGGAAATCAGAATATTGCCGCGGTGGGTACAGACATTCGACAGGCAGCGGATGCGGCCAGACTCATCCCGGACCAGCAGCAGCGGCTCATCCAGCACGCCGGGGAGGAGTACAAAGGGCCAGGCATAACGCGCCTGCGGCAGCTGGGAAGATTCCCCGACGTAGTGCCAGGCGCGGGCAAAAACCTGGTCTTTACTCCGCTCAAACCATTTTGGGCTCCGGTAAAATTCGGCAGGCAGAGTATGTGCGCGGCGGATATCCGCATTGATCTTTTCCATACTAACGGATCAGGCTGAGTTCACCGGAGAAAGCAGCGCGTTCTCCGTTTAATTTAATGATTTCTATCTGGTAAACGTACAGCCCACTGTTAACCGCTGCCCCTTGGGCCCGCCCGTCCCAAAACCGCTGCCGGTCCGTGCCGGGAAAATTGGTGGCTTCGTACAGCATTCCGCCCCAGCGGTCGTAAATGCGGTAGTGTACGACCTCGAAAGCCTGCCCGGAAAACACCTCAAAGCGGTCGTTGCGCCCGTCTCCATTCGGCGAAAATGCAGATGGGATGAACACCGGGCAGTCTGATGGGATCAGCACGGTATCCTGCAGCGCACAGCCCTGATCGTCTTGCAGCAACAAAGCTACCAGCCCGGGAGGGAGGTTGAAAAATTCAGCAGAGGCCTGCGACTGCCCGCCTGCGGTATAGCTGTAGGGTGGAGTGCCTCCCGTGGCGGACAGCACGATTGCTCCGGTAGCGCGGCCGCAGCGTGCGATGTCTTCCACTGCCGCATCCAGTCCCAGCGGCTTTACGGTAGGAAGGGTTATTTCCAGTTCGTCTGAGCGGCAGCCCCGCCCGTCTTCCGCCTGCAGGGTATAATCCCCTCCGGACAGCCCATTGAAATTTCCACTTGCCTGCGGGGTACCATTCATTAGATAGGTGAGTGGAGGAGTGCCGTTCTGTACGCTAAAAACTATGCTGCTCAGGCCGGGGCCACAAGCCCGGGTTTGCTCCAGCTCTACATCCAGCTTTACGCCATCCGGTACATTAATGGACAAAGTGTCCCGGCAATTCTCATTATCCTGAGCCACAGCCAGATAGCTGCCTGCACTGAGCCCGTCAAACCGTGGTGTATTCTGAGGCCCTCCGTTTCCAAGCTGATACTGCAACTCCAGCCCGGTGCCGCCGCTCACGGCCAGTTCGATCCAGCTTTGCCCGGGCCCACAGGCGACGGCTTCTCCGGAAAGTTGCATAGGGGGGTTGCCGCCTATCACCACCTGCTCCGTAGACGGGCAGTCTTCGCTATCCGTAATAAGCAGGCTGTAGCTGCCTTGCGGCAAACCGGTGAAGCTGGCTTCGGATTGTGGCGCACCACCATTCAGGCTAAAGGTAAAGGGGGGCACGCCTCCCTCCACATTAAAAGAAATACGCCCCTCTCCCAAGCCGCAGTGATCGTCTTCCACCATCAGGTCAGCCAGGCGGGGGACCGTCTCGCCCTGCGGCACCTCTATTTCCAGCTCGTCTGTGCAGCCAAATTCATCTTCTACCTCTACCGTGTAAGTCCCCGGGGAAAGCCCGGTAAAGGTATTGCTGCTCTGAAAGCTCTGCCCGTTCAGGCTGTAGCTGACTGCACCATTGCCGCCTTCGATATCCACCTCAAGTGTGCTGAAGGGGTTTTCACAGTCAATTTCCGTAAGGCCAACGCCATTGATTTCCAGCGGGGCCGCCGCCAGAAACTCCAGCTCACTGGCCGCACCGTAGATGGTCGTGTTGATGGAGCAGACCAATTCGAGGCTAGCATTATCAAAGTCAATCTGATAGATATTGCCGCTGTTGCCAGCCGTAGTTGCGTAGGTTACCTCCTCGTCGCAGCTCGCTGCGTAAGTGACCACTCCGAATACCGGGCTGTTAATGGGAAAGTCAAAAAGAGGTGACGATTCTGCCGGGTTGGAGCGGTCTACCTGTACCATCATGTTCTGGGTAGCCGCCATGACCAGTTCTCCGTCCACAAAGGTCAGATCGCCGGCAGAACTAAAAAACATAATGCCCAGCGTAGACCAGTCGCCGGTGGCGGGATCGTAGGTGTACAGCCCGCCGTTGCCGCCGGAGAGGTAAATGAGCCCGTTTTGGTCAGCGACCATACCGGTAATGAATGCATTGGAAGCCGGAAAAGGCAGGGAGAACTCCAGCGTGAAGCCACCGGTATCCAGATCGATCTCATAAATCTGGCCTGAAGAAGTAGTAGCCCACAGCCGCCCGTCCGGAGTGTAGGTAATGTCGGTAAAGGAACTGGAAAACAGGCCGAGGTTGGCCAGCAGCGTAGCCTCACAGTTTTCAATGGAAATGCCGTAGAAACGGTTATTGACCGTGACCACTACAAAGTCATAAGCCAGGGCTTGGCTGCAGTACAGCGCCGAAGCAAAAAACAACAGGCAGAATCTCTTTCTCATAACGGTCCGTTTACGCAGTGAAGAGCGCGGGCTATTCCGGGCTACGGGCCTACCGCAGGAGTTTCGCCTCCCCGGTGAAGGTTTCCTGTTCGCCGGATGCTTTGGCCACATCGATCTGGTAGACAAATACACCGGTGTTAAGCGGAGCATCGCCCAGCGAGCCGTCCCAAAAGCGCTCAGGTTGGGGGAGGAGAAATTGGTAGCTTCGTAGATTATGCTGCCCCAGTAGGTACAGATGCGGTAGTGCAGTACCTCAAAAGGGATTGCTGAATATAAGGAAAAACGGTCATTCACCCCGTCTCTGTCCGGAGAAAAAGCAGAATGCGTCATCCTGTCATTTATGTTACAAGTCACCAGTCACGGCGCTGGACTGCTTTATTTTGACACCAAATGCGCCAGAACCAAATATTTTTTTGATACTTTAGCTCCGCCCCGGATTATGCAGAAGATGGAAATGGCGCTCTATTGTGTGCAGAGCACAAGTTTATTCCATGTCTGCATACATGCTGCAGCGTGGCTGGTTACCTGGCAACCCCTGTGTAAGGCATGTACCAGTAAATTGTACGACCAATAACAAATATAAGATGTATTTCAACACCCAAGGAAAAGCATCCGTCACATACGATGCGATCGTAATCGGGTCTGGCATCAGCGGCGGCTGGGCAGCAAAAGAGCTTTGCGAAAAGGGGCTGAAGACGCTGGTACTCGAGCGCGGCCGTATGGTCCGCCACGGCGACTACCCTACTGCAATGAAAGAGGTTTGGGAGTTCCCCAACCGCGACCGGCTTACCGCCGAAGAGCTGAAAGACTATGAGAAACAAAACCGTACGGGCTACACCATGCGGCCCTCTACTCAGCACTGGTGGGTAAAAGATACGGAGCACCCCTACACTGAGGTCAAGCGCTTTGACTGGATACGCGGCTACCATGTAGGCGGGCGCTCTATCATGTGGGGGCGCCACTCTTACCGGCTGAGCGACCTCGACTTTGAGGCTAATGCCCGGGACGGACACGGCGTTGACTGGCCGATCCGGTATGCGGACCTGGCCCCCTGGTATGACTATGTCGAGCAGTTTGCCGGCATTCAGGGGCAGGCGGAAGGGCTGCCGCATTTGCCGGATGGCAAATTCCAGCCTCCCATCGCCCTCAACTGCGTGGAGCAACATGCCCGGGAGCGGATCAAAAAAGCATTCAACCGTACGCTGACCATTGGCCGTACCGCAAACCTGACGCAGGGCATACACGGGCGGGGAGCCTGCCAGTACCGCAACCGCTGCATGCGGGGCTGCCCCTACGGTGCCTACTTTAGCAGTAATGCGGCTACCCTGCCGGCAGCAGAGGCCACCGGCAATATGACCATCCGCCCTAATTCTGTCGTCCATTCCATCATCTACGATGCAGACCAAAAACGGGCGACCGGCGTGCGCGTGCTCGATGCCGATACCGGCGAAAGCCTGGAGTTTTACGCCCGCATCATCTTCAGCTGTGCTTCTGCACTGGGCTCTACTTTCATCCTGATGAACTCCAAAAGCGATGCACACCCGGAAGGGCTGGGCAACAGCAGCGGCGAGCTGGGGCACAACCTGATGGACCACCACTTCCGCGCCGGAGCAAGCGGCATACACGAAGGCTTTGCCGACAAATACTACAGCGGCCGCCGGCCCACCGGCTTCTACCTGGCACGATTCCGCAACCTGGACAAGAGCGAGCAGCGGGGCTACCTGCGGGGCTTTGGCTATCAGGGTGGTGCCAGCCGGGAGAACTGGACACGGGGCATCCGGGAGCTCGACAAAGGATTGGGTGCGGAGTTCAAAAATGAACTGATTACCCCGGGCCCCTGGCAAATGGGTATGACCGGTTTTGGCGAATGCCTCCCCTACCACGAGAACAAGGTGACCCTAAACGAAGAGGTGCGCGACAAACACGGCCTGCCGACGCTGACCATCGACGCAGAGTTCAAAGAGAACGAAATGCAGATGCGCAAGGATATGATGGCCGACGCAGCAGAAATGCTCGAAGCCGCCGGTTTCAAAGATGTAAAAGCCTATGACGCCGGCTCCTGGCCTGGCCTCGGTATACACGAAATGGGCACGGCGCGCATGGGCCGCGACCCGAAAACTTCAGTGCTCAATAAGTGGAATCAGGTGTGGGACTGCCCCAACGTTTTCGTGACGGACGGTGCCAGCATGACTTCCGCCGGCTGCCAGAACCCTTCCCTTACCTACATGGCACTTACCGCCCGTGCGGCAGACCACGCGGTGAAGGAATTGAAAAAAATGAATCTGTAAGTTATGGATCGTAGAGAAGCTATCAAACGCGCCGCCTTACTGAGCGGCTACGCTATATCTGCCACCGCGCTAAGCAGCGTGTGGCAAAGCTGTCAGCGGGATGCAGGGCCGGAAGCCGAAGCCTGGGAACCTGTCTTTTTCAGCCCGGAACAAGGCACAGCTGTCGCTGAAATTTCGGAAACCATACTGCCGGCTACGGATACCCC
This sequence comes from uncultured Phaeodactylibacter sp., assembly GCA_913062745.1. Classification (GTDB taxonomy): domain Bacteria; phylum Bacteroidota; class Bacteroidia; order Chitinophagales; family Saprospiraceae; genus Phaeodactylibacter. The sequence continues at coordinate 3,519 of CAJXXJ010000129.1, read as the reverse complement.
CGGTGCCAAAGAGGTACGGGTACACGAGTTCGTAGACCAGTTTGCTAAAGACTGCCTGACCGCGGAAGAGCAAACCCAGCTGCGCGAAGGGCTGCAGCAACTACTGGCGGATTGCCAGTCCGAAACCGGCAAGGCATTCATCGATTCCTCAGCAGAGGAGCGGCTCGCCTTCCTGAATAAACAGGACGCCGATGCCCGCCGTATCCTGGAGGTCAACCCGATGTTGCCGGAGGAGGAACGCCCGGTATTCATGAAGCTGAAGTGGCTGGTACTCATGGGCTACTTCACCTCTGAAAAAGTCGGCAAGGAAGTAACGGCCTTTTTGCCGGTTCCGGGCAAATATGAGCCCTGTGCGCCCTATGAGGAGGGGCAGCCAGCCTGGACGATATAAAACCAACGCCCGTTTCCCGGCTGCAGCTGAGGAAACGGGCCCTTCCCGCTTAATGATCCCGACCGATGAAACACTACACACTCCTGATCCTGACCCTTTTGCTGTCCACCGCCTGTGTTAGCAAAAAGAAACATTTAGCAGCAGTTGCTCAGTACGAGTCCCAACGGGACAGCCTGGCCTTTGAGCTGGACTCGACCATCGCGCTGATCGGCGAACTGCGCCTTGACACCGCTGAGATGCGAGGAGCCAATACGGCGCTGCTCCTGAGTCAGGATAAGCTGCACGACCGCCTCATTGCACTGGATGACGAAATAGAACGCCTGCAGGCAGAAGCCGCACAGGAAGCGGAGTCGCTGGACGAGCGCATTCAGCAAAAAAATGCGCTCATCGCCGAGCGGGAAGCGACCATCAGCAGCATCAGGCAGGTCCTCGATGCGCAGTCAGAAGCCTTGTCCGAACTAGCCGTAGCACTCCGCGACAGCCTGCTGCCGGTTGATTCCACCGCGTTCACCATCGAAGCAGAGCAAGGAGGCCTTTCCTTGTCGGTAGCCTCTGATTTTCTCTTTTATCCCGGCAGCACCTTCAAGCTTCAGGAGGAAGGCGTGCTGGCTATGCAAAAAACAGCGGCTTTGCTGCAGCCCTACCCCTTTTTAGATGTTATTATTATCGGGCACACCAACAACGAGCCGCTGCGGCGCAAAAGCATTGACAGCAAATGGGAATTTACTGCTATGCGGGCTGCCAGCCTGGCACAGTTGATGAGCCGGTCGTTCAACCTGAGTACCAGCCGGATTATGGCAGCGGGAAAAGGGGAATATGCGCCCCGGGCCTCCAACACCACAGAAGAAGGCAGGGCGCTAAATGACCGTATGCAGATCCTTATCCGCCCCAGCGAGGAGCGCCTGTTGCGCGACCTGAGGCGGCAACTCGATAAAAACTGATACCATGAAAACAATCACCTTTTTAGCCCTCATCCTCTTACTCCCCTGCCTGCTGACAGCTCAGCAGGACAGTACCAACAGCAGAGCTTACTGGGAAGGCCGGATGCAGCAATTGCAGCAGCAGCTTAAGCAGCAGCAGGCCGAACTGCAGAAAGCGGCGCTGAAGATGGAACAGCAATCCCGGCAGACGGAGTACCAGCTGCGCCGGGCAAAGCGTACCCTGGAAAGCGAGATGGACTCTACCGAAATTGAGCTGCAAAGCCAAATGGACGAACTGCGGGTACAGGAAATAGAGCTCAAACAACAGGAACAGGAGCTCGAAGCGCAGCAGTGGGAGCTCAGGCAGCAGGAACGCGAACTGCAGGAGGCCCCACCGTCCGAAGAGGAAGCCTACATCAAAGCACTGGAAGAACTCAATGAATCCGAACTGCAGCTGGCGGAAGCAGAACGGGAACTGCGCATGCAGGAATTGCACCTACGCCAACAGGCACAGAAGCTGGAGCTGCAGGGCCGTATGCTGGAGCAAAAAGTGCGAAGCACTCAGCTACAACAGGAGCTGCAACTTAAACAATCGCAGGCGCAGCAGGAACGGCAACAGCAACAACTTCAGCAACAGCTGGAAATACAGCAACGCCGTACTGAGCTGCAGCTCAGGCGCGCCCGACAGCAACTGGAACGGCTGAGAAGCCGCCGCAATGAGGCACTGGAAGAAGGCGAACGCATGCGCGACCGACAGCAAAAGCAGTACGGCGGGGAACAGGGTGGCAATTAAGCCCTTTCTCTACATTTCCCGGATTTTGGCCTCCCCGTCCGTCTCCTTTTCTGAGGCTTTGAGGTCCAGGATGTTGCCCATATGGTAGCAGGTGCGGCAGCGTGGTTCGTATACATCCTTTTCGCCCAGCATGACGGTGTTTTCTTCCTGGGAAAGGCGGTAGGAGTGGGTAGCTAAATTGCCGCAGTGCTGGCAGATGGCGTGTACCTTGGTGATGTATTCGGAAACGGCGAGCAGGTTCGGCATGGGGCCAAACGGCTTGCCGCGGAAATCCATGTCAAGCCCGGCTGCAATGACCCGGATGCCTTTCAGGGCAAGCATCTGGCATACCTCCGGGAGGTCGGCATCAAAAAATTGCGCCTCATCAATACCGATCACATTGACCCCCTCGCAGAGCTCCAGCAGCTTGCGCGAATGCTCTACCGGCGTGGAGAGTACATGGTTGGCATCGTGGGAAACCACTTTTGCCTCATCGTAGCGGGTGTCCAGCCGGGGCTTGAATATCTCCACGCGCTGATTAGCAATCTTTGCCCGTTTGAGCCGGCGGATGAGCTCCTCGGTCTTGCCTGAAAACATGGAACCGCAGATAACTTCGATCCAACCGCTACGCTGTCCTTTAAAGTGAGGTTCTAAAAACATATATTGTGGTCTTGAGGGTCGTGGAGACTTTGGGCGCTCATAATACCGTTTTTCTGATAAATTATCAATAAGCATTTGATCGCCGTCAAACAAAAGCTTTACTCACCCGCTTACATATTTATAGTACTAAAACCGGAAACCAATACCTATGGACCTGCAGCAAGCCAAGGCAACCCTGGATAAAATCAATTCTCTGTTCAGCAGCCTGGAACGTGACAGTGGCAATATTTCTTCAATTGAGCGCGACTTGATGCTCAGCTATATCAAGCAGCTTTACGAAAACTTTCTGCACGAGGGGCAGACTGCCCGGCCGGGCCGCCCGGCTCAGGAGCAACCGCCCACCCGCAAGGAAGAGCCCGCACCCGTACGCCGGGGCTATACCCCTCCGCGCATCATTGAGATTCCGGACTCGCTCAAAGGCAACAGCCAGCCAAAGCCGGACCCTTCCCGCCGGCCGCAACCAAGGCCAAACCCCAATCCCAACCCGCAGCCCAAGCCGGAGCCGGAGCCCAAACCAGACCCGCGCCCCACGCCGCAGCCGGAGCGCCCGGAGCCTAAACCGGAGCCGCCTTCGCCCGAGCCTACACAGCAAAGCGTGCAGACCCTGCCCAACCGCAAGGTAGCCAGCCTCTTTTCTTTCAAGCAGGCCACTGAGCTTTCTGAAAAACTGAGCGAACGCCCTGTACACGACCTGACGAAAGCACTGGCGATCAATGACCGCCTGCTGTACATGAATGAGCTCTTTGGCCGCGACCTCAATGCACTGAATGACCACC
>CAJXXJ010000128.1 GCA_913062745.1 uncultured Phaeodactylibacter sp. | reverse complement strand
GACCCGGAATCACCACACGATGATTTCGACTGGGACATCAGTAACAGCAACATTAGCCGCTACTCTGAGCAAGAGCAGGAAAAAATGCTCGAAGAGTTTGAGTCGACCATGAGTGCCGTAGCTGAAAATGAACTCGTCAAGGGTAAAGTAACGGCTATTAGCGATGGCGACGTCGTACTCGACATCAACTTCAAGTCAGATGGTCTGATCTCTATGTCGGAGTTCCGCGATAATCCCGACCTGGAAGTAGGCGATACCGTGGAAGTTTACGTCGAGCAACAGGAAGATGCCCGCGGTCAGTTGGTGCTTTCCCGCCGTAAAGCCAAGCTGCTGCGCGCCTGGGAAGACATCAAAGACAGCTACGCTAACGGCACCGTGATCAAAGGTACCATCATCAGCAAGACGAAAGGCGGACTTATCGTGGATTGCGGCGGGCTGGAAACCTTCCTGCCGGGCTCACAGATCGATATCAAGCCAATCATCGATTATGATGCCTACGTCGGTAAGACGATGGAATTCAAAGTGGTGAAGATCAACGAGCAGATCAAGAACGCAGTTGTATCTCACAAAGCACTCATCGAAAGCGATCTGGCCGAACAGCGCGAAGCGATCATCGCAAGCCTGGAAAAAGGACAGGTACTCGAAGGCCTGGTCAAGAACATCACCGACTTCGGTGCATTCCTCGATCTGGGCGGCGTAGACGGCCTGCTGTACATCACAGATATCTCCTGGGGGCGCATCAGCCACCCGAGCGAGGTGCTGTCACTGAATCAGAAAATCAACGTGGTTGTGCTCGACTTTGACGAGAACAAGAAGCGGATTTCTCTGGGCCTCAAACAGCTGCAGCCGCATCCGTGGGAAGTGCTTGATCCAAACACTACTGAAGGAACCACTGTCAAAGGTAAGATTGTCAACATCGAGGATTACGGTGCGTTCCTGGAAATTCAGCCGGGCGTAGAAGGCCTGATCCACGTATCCGAGGTGAGCTGGAGCAATCAGCCGATCAATGCCCGCGAGTACTTCAAGCTCGGACAGGAATACGATGCGAAGATCGTTACCATCGACCGCGAAGACCGCAAGATGTCTCTTTCTATCAAGCAACTGTCCAAGGACCCATGGAGCGATATCGAAAACCGTTTCCCGGAAGGCAGTCAGCACAGCGGAGAGGTCAAGAACCTCACGCCCTACGGCGTATTCGTGGAGCTGGAAGAGGGCATCGGTGGCATGATCCACATCTCCGACCTGTCCTGGACCAAGCGATTCTCTCACCCTTCTGAGTTTACGAAAGTAGGGGAGACGATCGACATTATGATCCTGGAGATAGACAAGGACAACCGCAAACTGTCGCTCGGCCACAAGCAGCTGGAAGAGAACCCATGGGATACGTTCGAGAATGTATTCCCGGTAGGCTCTTACCACGAAGCTACTGTGGTGCGCAAGGACGACCGCGGTGCTATCGTACAGATGCCGTACGGCCTCGAAGCATTTGCCCCGATCAAGCATATCCGCAAGGAGGATGGTCAGCTGGCAGAAGTGGAAGAGACCCTGACGGTGAAAGTAATCGAATTCAACCGGGACGATAAGCGTATCCTGGTTTCTCACCTGCGTTACCTCGACGATATCCGCCGGGAGGCGAAAGACGAAGTACGCCGCGAGAAGCAGGAAGAGCGTCGTGAAACCCGTCAAGCCATCAAGAAGCAGCAGTCCAATGTGGAGAAATCCACACTCGGTGACCTCGCTGGTTTCGATCAGCTGAAAGATCAGCTGGAAGAAGGTGGTGAAAGCGAAGAAAAGAAGGATCAGGAGTAGTCCTGCCCTCTTTTTGACGGATAAATGGAAAGCCTGCAGCGTTTTGCTGCGGGCTTTTCTGTTTTTTAGGGTGGATTATTTGGGGTAATGTTTCTATATTCGTATTTAAACCCCCGTAGCTATGTCAACACCAACCCTGTCGCGCTTTTTGGCTGCCTTTCCCCTGTGCATGCTGTCACTCTTACTTTTGGGCCAAAGTAATCCCGGGCACCAGCTCCGCTGTATAGAAAGCATGGCGAAGGCTTACGCGGATGAAGATTTTCAGCAGCTTACTACCATCTATGAATCCTGTAGTTTCAATGATTTCAATGGCAGCGCGTTGAACCCGGAAGAGCAGGCTTATGCCCTTTACATGGCGGCTGATGCTTATTTTGATCAAGGCAACTACAGAGAGGCCATTGAACTCAATAAGCAATGGGCTATTACCGAGAGGACCGAGCAAATTCCTGTAACCAAGGAAGAGCAAATAAGGGTACATATGCATACCCCCTTATCTTACCTTCGGTTAGGAGAACATGACCAAGCCATTAGAAGCGGGAAAAGACTTATAGCGTATCTCAGGCAACAAGATGAAGAACATTATGCTAAAAATATAATCTCTTTACTCGAGATAGTAGGTACGTCTTACAATGAGTTAGGGGAACTCGATAAAAGCGAGCAAGTGTTTAATAAAATTTCTCACTACTGCTCTAAGGTAGAATCTCCGTTGGAGTGTGATGTAACTTATAAGATGAGACTTGCGAGTTTCTACGAAAAGAAAAGGAACTACCAAAGGGCAGAAAAGCTCTATAGGGCTTGCATTGACCAATATGATAATATAAAAGAAAATCAAGAGTTGGTCAGGTTGGTATTCGGAAAGTTTGGAAACCTATCTTACTATCAGGGAAAAGCAAAAAGGGCTATTGAATTTTTTGAAAAAGCCAAGCAATACACTGAAAAAAGTAGTCTAATAGCAGAGTATTATTACAAAATCGGCGCTAATCACACCGTCCTTCAGCAATTTCAACAGGGGGATGAAGCATTTAGGAAGGCGTTCGAAGCATTCGGTGTAGATTTAAAAAGGGATCGTTCTTTTTCAGACATACAGGGGTCGCAACACAGCCTCCTCATCACCCTCTATTTCGCCGCCAAAAACCACCACAAAGCCTTCGAGCAAGGGCACGGGCCTGAATATTTATACAAAGCCGCGCCCTACTTTGAGCTAGCCATCCGCTGTCTGGAAGAAATGAGCAAGGACTTTGAGGACAGCGGGTCTGTGCGCTACAACATAGATCGTTTTTACTACGTGTTTGAGCGTGCGATCAACAACAGGTATGAGCTTTATCAGCATACGGATAGCCTACAGCATTTGGAAGTAGCCTACGACTATGCTGAACGCAGCCGCGCCCTGTTGCTTAAAGAGGCCGTACAGCGCGCCGAGCCGGCCTTCCCGCTGCCGGCCCCTGTGATTGAGCGCCTGCAGGCCCTTAAGAAAGCGGTAACTGAAAGTGAAAACCGGCGGTATGAACTCGAAGAGCAGGGGCGGGAAGACCCGGCCCTGGAACAGTTGCTGATACAGCAGAAAACTGCTCATTTCGAGTTTTTAGACAGCCTGGAGCGGGTGTTTCCCACTTACCGGCGCTTCCGCATACAGCACGAGCATCTCTCTGTCCGCGAATTGCAGCAAAGGCTGAGCCGCAACGGTCAGGGGTTGCTGCAGTACTTTTTAGGTTTTGAATACCTATACGTCTTCTTTGCGGATCAGGAGCACTTCACTCTGAGCAAAATAGCCCGGCCGCCCAACCTGGAAAGCATGGTAGACAGCCTGCGCAGCAGTGTATACGAATGGGTATTGAATCCGGACCCAGTGTTATTGCGGTCCTACCGGCAGCAAGCTTACCGGCTTTATCAACTGGCTATGGATTCCCTGCTACAGAGATTGCCCGCCCGCCTGGTTGTGATCCCCGATGGCGTATTGCAGTACATCCCCTTTGATATTTTGCTGTCCGAAGAAACCGGAGAGGAGACAGCTTTGGTCGATTACCCTTTTCTGCTGCACCGCCATCAAATCAGCTACGCTCATTCCTCTCAGCTGCTCTGGAAGGAATACGGCCGGCAGCCGGCACGCAGCAAAATTCTGGGGGTGGCACCCGTTTTCAGCGGAGATGCTCTTGCCGGGTCAATGGCCAACCGGCAGCGGCAGATGGGGCCGTTGTTGTCTAATATCAGCGAGGTGGAAGGCATCGCGGCCTTATTTCCGCTCGATATGCTGAGTGGCGAGGCGGCTACCCGGGAGCGCTTCCTTGAAATGGCGCCGGATTACCGAATTTTGCACCTGGCGACGCATGCCAAAGCCAACGACAAGGAAGGGGAGGCCTCTTTCCTCTGCTTTGCAGGGCCGGCTGACAGCCTGTCTGCTACCCGCTTGTACACCCGTGATTTGTATACCCTGAACCTGAATGCTGACCTTGTGGTGCTCAGCGCCTGCGAAACCGGCATCGGGCAGCTGTCGCGGGGAGAAGGCAGCATCAGCCTCTCCCACGGCTTTGCGCAAGCCGGTGCCCGCAGCTTGCTGAATACGCTTTGGCGCGTCAGTGACGAGGCTTCCGCCGAAATGATGGGCGCATTTTACCACCACCTGAAAGAGGGCCTGCCCAAGGATGAGGCGCTGCGGCAGGCAAAGCTCGACTATCTGCAGTCCGCACAGGGGCCGGAACGCCACCCTTTCTACTGGGGGGCTTATACCATTACCGGAGACATTTCGCCGGTTTCTTTTGGCAGCTCGCTATTTAAGCAATACAGATATCTTTTATTCCTTTCCGTATTTGTATTTTTGGGGGTTATTTACTGGATAAAGAGGACGCCCAATGCAACGACTTAATGTAGAAATTAAAGCCCGATCTGAAGACCCGGAAGAAATACGCCAATTACTCGATCAACAACAAGCTGAATTCCTCGGTACAGACCGGCAAACAGATACTTACTTCAAAACCACCAAAGGCCGGCTGAAACTGCGCGAAGGGAATATCGAAAACGCACTCATCCATTACTACCGCAGTAATCAGGCCGGGCCGAAGCGCTCGGATATTTCGATGTATAAATCCGCTCAGAGTGCCGAGCTGAAAGAAGTGCTGGCCCAAGCCCTTGAAGTACTGGCTGTGGTAACCAAACGCCGCTCCATCTACTTCATTGAAAATGTGAAGTTTCACGTGGATGAAATTGAAGAGCTGGGCAACTTTGTGGAGATTGAGGCCATTGACAGCGATGGCAGTATCGGAGAAGAGCAGCTGCGCAAGCAGTGTCAATACTATCTGGACTTATTCAAGATCAGAGCGGAAGACCTCATCGATGTATCCTACAGCGATATGGTCCTGGCCGGGCAGTAAGCCCGTAAACCGGCAGGGTCTTTTGTCAAAACGAAAAAAAACAAAGGGGAGCTAAACCATGTGGTCTGACTCCCCTGTTTTATGAGTTATGTCAGTTGGAGATTAGTCCAGCGTCTGCTTGATCTCAACGATCTCGTAACCCTCGACTATATCGCCAACTTTGATGTCATTGTAGTTCTTGATAGAAAGGCCACACTCAAGCCCGGACTTCACTTCCCGCACATCGTCTTTGAAGCGCTTCAGCGAGGAGAGCTCGCCCACCTGACCTTCCTTGGTCGGGTAGATCACAATACCATCCCGGATAACCCGGACTTTGGTATTTCTGGTGATTTTTCCATCCTGTACCAGACAGCCGGCAACGGTACCCACTTTGCTGATCTTGAAAGTCTCGCGCACTTCCACCTGAGCGACAATCTGCTCTTCCTTGGTCGGTTCGAGCATGCCTTCGATAGCGGAACGGATCTCTTCGATCGCTTTGTAGATTACGGAGTAGCCTTTAATTTCCACGCCTTCCCGTTCTGCCAGTTTACGGGCACCCATAGACGGGCGCACCTGGAAACCGATGATAATCGCATCGGAGGCGGAAGCCAGCAGTACGTCAGATTCGATAATTTGTCCTACCGCTTTGTGGATGACATTCACCTGAACCGTCTCAATAGACTGCTTAATCAGGGAGTCAGACAGTGCCTCCACGGAACCGTCCACGTCACCCTTAACGATAAGGTTCAACTCTTTGAAGTTACCCAGTGCCAGTCGGCGTCCGATTTCATCCAGGCTGATACGCTTGGTAGCGCGGTTGGCCTGCTCCCGGGCGATTTGGCTGCGCTTGGCGGCCAGCTGCCGGGTATCCTGTTCGGACTCCATTACCTTGAAGCGCTCACCCGCCTGCGGGGCACCGCTCAGGCCCAGAACCAATACCGGTGTGGACGGCCCGGCTTCGGTAACCCGTTGACCAAGTTCGTTAAACATCGCCTTCACTTTACCGGAGTGTTCGCCGGCTACCATCGGGTCGCCGATGTGCAAGGTGCCAGCCTGCACCAGAATCTTGGTAACATAGCCCCGGCCTTTATCCAGTGAAGCTTCGATCACTGTACCGCTTGCTTCCCGGTCAGGATTAGCCTTCAATTCAAGGATCTCAGCTTCGAGCACGATTTTCTCCAGTAAGTCATCAATGCCCTGACCAGTCTTGGCAGAAATATCCTGAGACTGATATTTGCCGCCCCATTCTTCCACCAGGAAGTCCATGGAAGCCAGCTCCTGCTTGATGCGGTCAGGCTGCGCACCTTCTTTATCCACCTTGTTGATGGCGAATACGATCGGAACACCTGCTGCCTGAGCGTGGCTGATGGCTTCCTTGGTTTGAGGCATGATGTTATCATCTGCCGCGATGATAATCACTGCGATATCTGTAACCTTGGCACCACGGGCACGCATAGCGGTAAAGGCTTCGTGGCCCGGTGTATCCAGGAAGGTGACTTTCTTATCTTTTTCTTCTCCGAGGACAACTTCGTAAGCACCGATGTGCTGCGTAATACCGCCAGCCTCTCCGGCAGCTACTTTTGTCTCCCGGATATGGTCAAGCAAAGAGGTCTTACCGTGGTCAACGTGGCCCATGACCGTCACGATCGGAGCGCGTGGCTCCAGATCTTCCGGATCGTCGATAATCTCTTCTTCCTCGGCATCTTCTTCACCAACATCAATGAATTCTACTTCGTGTCCAAATTCTTCAGCCACCAGTTCGATGATTTCAGCATCGAGGCGCTGATTGATAGACACGATCACGCCCAGGTTCATACAGGTGGTGATCACATCGGTTACGGAGACATCCATCAGGTTAGCCAATTCCTGTACAGAGATAAACTCCGTTACCTCCAGGTTCTTGGATTCCAGTTCCATTTCGCGCTCTTCCTGCTTCTCGCGCATTCGTTCGCGGTTGTCCCGGCGTATTTTCTGTCGCTTTTTCTTGCCACCGCCCGAGATACGGGCCATAGTAGCCTTGATCTTGTCTTCGATCTCCTTCTGTGAAACCTCTTTGACCTCGTCTTCTTTTTTACGCCCCCGGCGGCCACCACTGCCCCGGTTGTTGCCCGAGCGGCGGGAGGAGGAGGAGGAGGAATCGGAGGGTGCCGCTACCTTCTTGCGTTTGCGGCGGCGCTTCTTCTTCGGCTGATCGCTGTCAGTGGTTTTAGACTTATTGTCTTCTTTTTTCTTCTTGCCTCGCTTAGAGCGGTCGACTTTATCTACGTCGATCTTGCCCATAATTTTCAGGCCCCGGAGTTCCGGAGTCGCGGCACGCACTACTTCATCTTTCTTCTTTTCGTCAGATGCCGCATCGCCTTCTTTCTCATTACCCTCCTTTGCAGAGGGGGTATCAGCTGCTTTTTCTTTAGCAGGCTTATCATCAGAAGCGGGCCCTGCGGTTTCTCCGCTGCCTTTTCCGGCTTCCGGCTGTGGCTCAGCAGGTTGATCGGATTTGCCTTTTGCTTTTTCCTGAGGAGGAGTGGGCGTTTTTTCTTGCTTAGGTTGCCGGGGTTCGGGCTCCTTTTCTTTAGCCTTGGGCTTCGGGCTCTCTTTTTTAGAGCTTTCCTTCGGCTCGGCGGGCTTTTCAGATTTGGCAGCCGGTTTTTCCGGTTCTGCTTTCTTTTCTTCTTTAGGCGGCTCCTCCTTCTTCAGAGCAGGCTCTTCCTTTCTCGGAGCAGGCCCCTCTTTTTTGCTGTCAGCAGCAGGCTCCGGGCTTGGCTCCGGCTTCTTAGGCGTTTCCGGCTCTTCCTTCTTCTCTTTGGCAGGCTCGGTTTTCTCTTCCTTTTTCGGAGCAGGCTTGCCTCTCCCTTCCAGGTCGATTTTACCTTTTACCTTCAAGCCAAAGCGAGGGGCAGGCTCTTGTGCTTCTTCCTTCTTCGGTTCTTCTTTAGGTTCCGGCTTGGCAGGCTCTGTTTTACTGTTATCAGCCGCAGGCTTTTTCTCTTCGGCGGGAGGCGTGGGAGGTTCAGCTTTCTTCTTGAAAGGAGAGGCGGGTGGCGGGGGTTTTTTTTTCAGCTATGGGGTTGACGAATGGGCAGGGGGGTGTTATCTATAGCTTACCAAACACGAGGAACCTGACATGACCATCACCATTCTCAACGGCTTCTCCGCTTCGGTCCATGCGGCGGCGATGGCTCCCAACACCGCCAACATGGAGACCGCTCCCGAGCAGAAGCTCGCCACGGAAAACTGCCTCACCCGCTTCGCCGTCTCGGCCTTCGCGGTCCAGATAGGCGTCAGCACTCTGAGGACGTCGGCCTGCCCGATATCGCGGACCGGCCGGTCTCCGATGATCGGGAAGGCGTAGACCTCGAGCGTTCTGATCCACTGG
>CAJXXJ010000127.1 GCA_913062745.1 uncultured Phaeodactylibacter sp. | reverse complement strand
CACACCTCGATGTAGCAGAAGCCGGCTACCTGGCCGTCCTGAAGAGCGATAATGGCATTGCCATTCTGGATTTTGGTACGGATGTACTCGGGCTGTCGCTGTGCGATGCCGGTGCCGCGGGCGCGGGCGGATTCGGCGTACTCGCGGCAGATTTCCTCAGCAAATACTTCGTGGGAAGCGTCCGCGTTAAGAATTTCAAACTTCATGTGGTCAACGGATATGGTAATTGCAGCCTGGGCTGCGTTCAAGTCAAAAATTAGCAATCCGGTTTTTTCGGTAGGGAAGAAGGAAGGCAGGATAAAATGCCCGCTCTGATGGGTTATATGTTGATGTGGACGCCCTTATGGGCGACGAGGGAAGCGACGACGAGCTCTTGCCGGCACCGGCAGTGCAAATGATGAGATGGTAATATGTGGCCTGCTCGTAATCATTTGAGCGGGCAATGTATGCGGCATTTGGCAAAGATGCAAGGGATTAGCGGGCAATTTTTTGTTTTTCTGTGATCTACTGCCTTTTACCGGACGGCCGGAGCCCGCATTTTTGCAGTAAAAAGCATGAGTGATAAAGCACCCCTGATCACTAGAGATATCCTGGCAATCGAGCGTACGCGCCTTGCCAATGAGCGCACTTTTCTGGCTTACTTCCGCACTTCAGTCGTTTTCCTCAGTGCAGGATTTGCTATACTCGAATTAGCGGCTCTGGAAGAGATCCGGCCTCTGGGCTGGTTTTTACTGGCTCTTTCCCCCGTTATTCTTACGGTAGGGGCCGGGCGGCTGGTTTATGTGCGCCGGCATATTAAGGAGTTCTACAAGGTTTAATTGCGGCAGGGGCATTGCATCTTATTAAAAAAGAATGTATGTTTGTCGTACCAAACTACTTTTTAGGAAAACAAAGCCCTGCGACCGCATCTTGTGCCGCAGGGCTTTCGTTTTTTTCAGTTCGCCTTTCAGAAAGCTTCTCTTAAGGCAACAGCACCTTATCAATAACGTGGACAACGCCGTTGGTACCCTGTACATTCAGCAAGCCCGGGATGAGGTTCGCCTCATCGGGCGTACCGCTGTCGTCGAGTGTCAGGCTGTTGACATCCACTATCACGGTTCCATTAAGCGTCTGTACCGGGCCATTGGTGAGGTCAGTAGAGAATACGCGTCCGGCTACCACGTGATAGAGCAGTACGTCAGTCAGCAGGCTCACATCGATATCATCTACGCCGTCTACGCCCAGTGCGTCATACAGGTCCTGGAATGCGGCATCAGTAGGCGCAAATACGGTGAAGGGGCCGGGGCCGGAAAGCGTTCCTGCCAAATCAGCGCGTACCACTGCGGCTACCAGCTGCGTAAACTGCGGATCGTCTGCGTTGGCAAATTCAATTGCAATTTCGACGATGTTCTGATCCGGTGCAACGAGCAGGCCGTCAATGACGTGGATCACGCTATTGATGGCAGCAGAGCTGAAGTTGTTAGCGGAAATAACGCTGATGCCATTCACGGTGACTCCGCTGTCTGTATTGACCTCTACAGCCGGGCCCAGCATAGTTGGGTAGAAGCGGTTTTCCAGGTCCGCTGCAAAGAGCCGCTCACCGGGGATGATGTGGTACTCCAGAATTTGCTGCAGCTGGTCTTCCGGGAAGGAGAAGATGGCGCCCACATCCGTGAGGCCCAGTGATTCGAATACGGCATCTTCCGGTGCAAAAACGGTTTGTTCGTTGCGGATCATGCGGCGCAGCATCCGGGTGCGGACTACTGCAATTTCGAACAAGGAAAGCGGGTTGCGGGTGCTTACCGCATCGCTTGCCGGTTGGCCGTTCGCATCGAGGTTGAGTTGCGTGTAGAGGTAATCGACTACCCGCTCTACTTCGGCATCCGTCAGCTCGCGCGTTTCCGGAAACTCAGCCGGGTCGTTGATCTCTACGCCCAGGAATTGCTCAATGTCGCTGAGCATAACGCCATCCTGCTCCATCTGCGCTTCCTTGTCGCAGGAGAAAGTGAATACAGCCAGAGCCAGTACAAGTAGTGCGCTCCAGTTTTTTGTCAATTTAATCATGCTTGATTAGGTTTTAAGGAATGAAGATTATTATCAACTTTCCAAACGGCACCGGCTGAAAACAGTTGCTCCGGGCTACCGGGTAAAGCGCGTTTTGAAGCGAATTGGTCATTTCCCCGCTTTTCAACAAAAATTAATGGAAGCGCGCGAACAAAAAAGGCTGCTCCGGGGAGCAGCCTTAGTGTATATCAGCAAGTTAGATAGAATAAAAATTAACCTTTATGGGCGTATTTCTTGGGCAAATTGCCTTTAGAGTTCAGCCATTCTGCTTTAGCGTATGCGAAGCCCCGGCCGGAGTACTCTACTTTGGACAGCAATCCTTTTTTGTTGGCCAGTTTGTGGAGGCTGCGGTTCAGTTTAATTTTAATTTGTGCTTCGCCGCTTTTGATAGAAGGGTCCTCTTTGGCCAGATCAGCGAAGTCTGAAGTAGTCAAAGCGCTGCTTTTTTCCTCCAGTTTGTTGATCACGAACTGATCCCAGTCCGAAAGCCGGTAGCCGGAAGGTTCTTTATCCTTGCTGCCGGCAGCCTTGTTAGCAGGAGTGGTGCTCTTGCTTTTGTTGGTGCTGCCTTTGGGGCGGCCAGGTTTCTTTTTTGCCGGTTTCTTGTCGGTGCTTTTCGGCGCTGCTTTTCCTTTCGGTTTAGTTGCGCGCTTCGGTTTCGCTGCTTCTGCTGTTTCCGGTTTAGCTTCTGCCGGTGCTGCGCTTTCCTGTTCGCTGACGTCCGCGCTTGCTTGCTCTGCCGGCGCAGCCGGAAGTTCCTGAACGTTCGCTTCTTCTAAGGAAAGTGCTTCTTCAGCGTTTGAGGCATAGCGCTCCAGCTCGTTGATGATGCCCTTCGTTTTCAGAGTTTGGTACTCCAGTTTTCTGAGGTCCGACCGGTATTTGTTGATTAAATCTTTGACTTCTAAGGGTGTTAAATGCGTAAATTCCATGCTTTTCGGTTTTTATTAACTGCAATATTAATAATAATCATCGCGATAATATCATAGTTGATATCAAAATTTTAAAATAATAGGAAAAGCAGGGCGAAATGTTCACCTGTCAGGCGTTTTTTTACCCGGGTTAATTTAAACATTGTAGTTGGGCTAAGGCTTCGGGCGTGTCTCGGTTTAAATATAATCGTACCGGATGTCAGTCAGGTAAAGCCCATCTGGTGGGATACTCCAGCTGCGCTTCAGGCGGGTTTGTTGCTGCATGGCCGTGTGGAGGGTGCTTAATTCTATTTTGCCGAGGGCTGCATTCAGGCACATGCCCACAATCAGGCGTACCATGCCGCGCAGAAAGCGGTCTGCTGCTATGTGGAAGCACATACGGTGTTCTTTAGGTACGATTTCCCACTCTGCTCTTCGCAGGTCGCAGTGCATTGTTTTTACATCGGTGTTGCTTTTGCAAAAAGGGAAAAACTCCTGATAACCGAGCAGCGCTTGTGCTGCTTCCTGCAGGCGGTCAAAGTCCAGCTGTTGTGCAAAAGGGAAATAATACCGGGTCTGCTGTCCGAACGGATTTTTGCGAAAATCGATATGGTACTCGTAGGCACGGTGGGTAGCGTCAAAGCGGGCGTGCGCATCGGGTGCCACTTCGATAAAGCGGTAAATGGCGATATCCGGCGGCAGGAATTTATTAATGCGCCGCAGGAAGCCGGGCGGGAAGGAGTTATTGCAATCGAAGTGCAAAAAATACTGCCGGGCGTGCACGCCGGTATCCGTCCTTCCGCAGCCCGTCACTTCAATCGGCTCGTTCAAAATAGTGCTCAGCGCATCCTGCAAGGCCTGTTGCACACTGAGCTGTCCGGGCTGTATCTGCCAGCCACAGTAGCGGCTGCCGTTGTAAGATAACTCTGCAAAGTAACGCATAGGGCAGATAGTTGATTCCGCCCACAATAACGATAAAATTGCACAATTGGGTTACTCCCAGTCAAAATCGCTGCCAAAACCACCAAAGCGGAAGGTGATCGTGCCCGTCGGGCTGCTGAAGTCGCCATTATCGAGGGTTGGGATGCGCCCTACGCCACTGACGATGCGGTAGCCGCCGCTCAAAGCAATTTTGAAAAATCGTGTCATGTTTAATTCCACGCCCACTTCCGGAGTCAGCACAAAAATACGGTCACTCGGCCCGGGCAGCCGGTCGTGCTCCAATTCTGCTTTGCCCCAGCCGACCTTAAGGCTGGAGTAGAGGTGTGATTTTTTAGGCATGTCCTTCACATATCCGAACCACAAACCGCCGTGCCCGAATTGAATGTCGTAGTCGATCGTTTGCAATTCGCCATCGACTTCTTCCGTCAGGGAAAGTTCCGGGTAGTCAGTGCCCATACCGTACCCACCGATAAAAAACTCGTCGAGAATAAGTGCCCCGCCTCCGCCAACATCGGCAGACAGTTGGCCGTTGACCTGGCTGAATTCGAGGATCGGCCCGCCAAATGCGCCGATGGTGCTGGCATCGCCAAACAGGCTTTCGTGCTGAGCGCTCAGGCTGAGCAGGCCGGCAAAAAACAGGCCGGAGAGGGTAAAGAGGATTTTCATAGAGATCGTTTTATGGGTGATAAATCTGTAAACTTTATACCTCAAAAGGATGTATTAAAAATTGATATACCCCTATCCGGTATCGTGAAAATTAGTATTTCATCCCCAAAACAGTAAGCATGGATTTTAAAGCGGAAGTCATTGATAAAAGCCAGCAACAGCCTGTAGTCGTCGATTTTTGGGCACCGTGGTGTGGGCCCTGCCGTATGCTCGGGCCTACCATAGAACAGGTAGCCGAAGAGCAGAAAGGCCGCTGGACGCTGGTAAAGGTCAATACAGAGGAGGAGCAGCAGATTGCCATGCAGTACGGTATCCGGAGTATCCCCAACGTCAAAATGTTTTACAAAGGCGAGGTTGTGGCAGAATTCGCCGGTGCTTTGTCGAAAACACAGCTCGAGCAGTGGCTGGAAAACACCCTGCCCGATGGCCGTAAGGAAACGCTGGAGCTCATCCTGCAACGCCTGGATGGGGATGGCGACCTCACAGAGCTGGAAGCCTTCGTAGCGCAGCATCCGGATATGAAGGACGCGCGCCTGGCGCTTGCCGGAGAATTGGCCATCAGTGACCCGGAGCGCTCTGAGGCGTTGCTGATGCCGATTAAAATGAGCGACCCTATTGCCGAGCAGGCTGCTGCGGTGCGCATCATCACCGAGCTCATGAGGCATCAGGCAGACGACAGCAAGGCCGGCTCACTGCTCGCACAGGCACAGGAAGCGCTGCGGCAGCGCAAGCGCGAAGAGGCCATACAGCATATCATCGAGGCGGCCGGAGTCGATAAAACTTATCACAGTGATCTGCCCCGCCGGGCGGCTATTGCTTTCTTCCAATACTGGGGGCCGCAGCACCCAATTACAAAAAGCTACCGGCGTAAATTTGATATGGTACTTTATTAGTACCGGCAGCTCGAATTATTCGAGCCTCATCATCGCCTGGAAGACGCTCCCGGGCCATTTGCTCAGGCTTCGAAAAAAGACCCGGGAAGCTGCTGATTACTTCTGCCTCCCAATATCCGATCCCCGAAAACTACGGAAAAGGCGGTTGTATTTAATGATCGATTTGGCTTTCGACCAATAAAAACTGCCCAGCTCCCACCGGGAGTGGTCCGTCCCGCTTCGTGCCGGACGGGCTTTATTTTTTGAGGATTTTTTGCAGCCATATTGACAAATGTCATTTCAGCAGCCTGACAGGCCCTTTACCTTTGAAACCGGATTTAAAAAAGAAAACGATTCATACATGCTTTCACCTCAGCACCTCTTATTGGGACTAGTTTTAATTGCCGCTTTATCCGCGCAGTGGTGGCTGGTCGCTATCGGGGTGCCCATGCTGGCTTTTTTCTATTATTTGAGCCGGCAGCCCGAGGGGCAGCGTGATGTTTAAGATCTTTTACTGCCTTTTCAGATTATTTACGCTGAAAAGATTTAGTGTTATCGGTTTTAGGAAAAGCCCTTCCAGCAGAAGGGCTTTACTTTTTGCGCTAATAAAAAACTGGGCACTGATTTCGTCAGCGCCCTGTTTCTTTATGCCAGTAATTGTATAGACTTATTATACTCAAAAGCCGCCGCATGCGACCCCTGGTTTTAGCCTTGACAGGCCACTAAGCATGCATGTTCTTCAGCCCTTCCGGGTCAATGATGCGAATAGCGCCGTCTACCACTTCGATATAGCCATCCTCCTTAAATTCGGTCAGCATGCGGATCACGCTTTCCTTTGCTGTGCCGACAATGCGTGCGAGGTCGTCGCGCAGGATGCTGATTGAGCCGTCTTCCTGCTTTTGGCTTAGCAGCAGGATTGCGTCCGCCACCCGGCGGCGCACGGAGTTGTAGGCGAGGTTGAGCAGCTGCTCTTCCTTCTCGGTGATATTATCAGCCAGCATTTTGATCAGTTGCGATGCTACATCCCGGTTGGCGTTCAGGAGCTTGGAAAAGTCCTCGCGTGGGATCAGGCTGACTTCCGTATCTTCCATTGCGGCAGCGGATTCGGTATATTTATCATGGTTAATCAGATCAATATAGCCAAAGAATTCTCCTTCCTTGCAGATGTGGATGATGTATTCCTTGCCGTCTTCATTGGTTTTGAAAATCTTGATCCGGCCCTTTTTCACAAAATACAGGTAGCGGGGATAGTCGCCCTCTTCAAAAATAAGGTCGCGCCGTTTATGGTGCTTCACCTTGCGCTCGTCGGAAAGTTTACGCAGCTCTTCGTAGCCTTTAGCTTCGTTGATGAAGGCCGTTAGCCCCTGCTCGGTTTTGTCAAATTGTTTGCGCAGTTTTTCACTTTTGCGTAAGCGGGTATCGATTACATCAAGCAGTTCATCTTTGTAAAATGGCTTGGTGACATAATCGTCTGCCCCGAGGTTCATGCCCCGGCGGAAGTCACTTTTCTCTGTCTTGGCAGTCAGGAATACGAAAGGGACATTAGCGGTAGCGCTTTTCTTGCTCAGGATGTTCAGTACGCCGAAGCCGTCGAGCTGCGGCATCATCACGTCACACAGGATGAGGTCGGGTGGCGATTTCAGCGCGCGCTCCACGCCTACTTTTCCGTCCTCAGCGGCTTCTACTTCGTAGCCCGACAGCTCCAGGATCTCTTCGAGGTTCTCCCGGACTTCGGCATTGTCTTCAATTACCAATATTTTTTTCATTGCTACTAGGATATTGTGTGGTTCTAATGGTTGGTTGCGGAATGGACCGGCAATTGTACAATCACGGTAGTACCTGCTCCGAGCTCGCTACTCAGTTGGATACGGCCTCCCATGAAATTGACGTACCCTTTTACAATATTCAGGCCAAGGCCGGTACCCTGAATGTTCTCTACGTTATGGGCACGGAAGAAACGGGTGAAAAGGTGCTGCTGCTCGGACTCGGGAATGCCGATGCCGTAATCTTGTATCTCAACGTTCAACTCTCCCTGATGACAGCTCAGCCGGCAGTCGACCGGGCTTCCTTCCTCAGAGTATTTGAACGCATTGGAAAGGAGGTTATAGAAAATGTTCTGCAGCATCCGTCGGTCCATATGTAGCGTGGGAATATCTTTTAAGCCATGCACGCGCACTTTCTGCCCCTTTTTTACCAGCCCCTGAACGCCCTCATGTACCTCGGCCCAGGCTTCCTGAAGGTGGAAGGTAGTAGGGTGGGCTTCGATTTTGCCTTCCTCCAGCTTGCTGAGGGATAGAAAATCGTTGAGTATGCTTGTCAGGTTGGCTACGCTCGTCCGGATGCGCTGGGTATGCCGCTCGCGTTTGGGCTGCTGGTCCTCTTTGCGGTACGCCTCGATCAAGTCAGCAGAGGACAGTATGGTGCTAAGCGGCGTGCGAAATTCGTGAGAAGCCATGGAAACGAAGCGGGACTTCAGCTCGTTCAGCTCTTTTTCTTTTTCCAGCGACTCCTTCAGCTTGGTCTCGTTGGCGCGCAGGGCAGATTCTGCCGACAGCCGTTCCTGCACCTCATGTTTGAGCTGCTTATTGATCGTCAGCAGCTTGTTTACCACTTCAGCCAGCTCTTCGGTACGGCGATCCACGCGCTTTTCCAGTTCTGTATTCAGGCGCACGATGCGCTTTTCCGCTTCGCGCTGAGCCGTCACGTCGATGCCAGAGCTGAGCGTAGCCGTAATGCAGCCCTGATCATCCCGCAGGATGGAGTTGTGCCAGGCAATGAGGTACTGATTACCGGATGCCGACTGCAGGTAGTTTTCGTAGTAATCCACTTCCCGGCCCTGCAGCAGGGAGTGCAGGATGCCAAGAATCTCTTCCTTGTTTTCTTCAGGTATAGCAAAGTCAATCCAGTTTTTGCCGATCGCCTGCTCTTCGGTAACGCCAAGGATTTCGCAGCCTTTTTCACGACCGATTCTGATGAGCTTTTTTATGCTCATGGCCGCAGTCGCATCGAGATGGTAGGCATTCCTGAGACGCAGAATGATGGCCTTTTGGGTCTTATGTTCCGCCAGGCGCCGGATTTACTCCAAAAAGACATCGCTCGACGCAAAGAAAAGGTCTCCCTCCACGTGGACAATGGCGATCTCCGGTCGCTCGTGGCGGATTTCCTGTTCGATGA
>CAJXXJ010000126.1 GCA_913062745.1 uncultured Phaeodactylibacter sp. | reverse complement strand
GTGGAATACGATCCCTTCCTCATCGATCAGGTAAGTTGCACGGTAGGTTACATTGTCTCCATCGCGCAGCTCTGCGCCGGTCTCTTCATCAATCCGTATATTGGTCGTATCCAGAATGCCTAGCATATTAGCCAGGTTGCGGTTGCTGTCTGCCAGCAGGTCATAGGTAACGCCCTCAATGCCGCCATCGTCCTTCGGCGTGCTCAGCCACGCAAAGTGGACTTCCGGCGTGTCGCAGGAGGCACCGATCACAATAGTGTCCCGCTCCTCAAAACGGCCCAGCGCTTCCTGAAAAGCGTGCAGCTCAGTAGGGCAGACGAAGGTGAAATCCTTCGGATACCAAAAGAGGAGTACTTTCTTACCCTCTTGAATCGCCTTCTCCACTACGTTGATGCGGATGGTATCTCCCATCTCGTTCATCGCATTCACTTCAATGCTCGGGAATTTCTTTCCAACAAATGCCATATTTTATTCTTTTTTGTACAAATCAGGAACGACAAAACAAGCAATTAGTTGGTTTTGCTGCAAAGCTGTGGTTGCTCAATCGCCTGTCGACCTGCCTTATATTTGAGTTTTAAAATGGCTTAGGCGAAAAGATGATTCTGCACAAAATAAAATATGCGGGTATACCTTGTTGGAATCCGGGTGGAGACGAAACCGCAGCCTTTCGCCGGCCTCTGTTAGCTTTTACAGTTTCCTGACGAAAGGCCCCGGTTTCGCTTTTCCGAAAGGGGAGCGGCAGCGCGCTGCCCACTGCCTTACTGCAGTAGCAACACTTCGCCTGAGTAGACCTGTACGGCTCCGTTAATGAATTCAAGCTCAAGGATATATGCGTAAGCTCCGCCCTCGAGCGGCTGACCCATAAAAGTGCCGTCCCAGCCAGCTGTTTCGTTGTCGGCCGGCAAGCTTTCCCGCTCGTAAACCAGCGCTCCCCAGCGGTTGAATACGCGCAGAGCGCGAATCTGACGGACCTTTTCGGTCACAAAGGGGCGGAATACTGCATTTTGTGCGTGCCGGCTAGTTGGCGAAAACGCATTGGGCAGGTAGAACGGAAAGTCGGTGCTGACAAACACCCGCGTGGTATCCGATACGAAGCAGCCCATTGTATCCTCCACGGTGACGATAAGCTGCGTTTCCGTAAGGGGAGCAATATACTGCTCGGTAATGGCGCCCGCCCCGGTGCCGGCGAGCGCCTCTGCCGGCTCCCAGAAGACATTCGCAATAGCGGTATCGCTGATCGAGGGCAGAGCGTAAGCCAGTATGGTATCGCCGTAAAGCAGGGTGTTTTCGCTGGCATCCACCTCCAGGTCCACGAAGAGCTGCGGTGGCTGCGTAAGTAGGATGGTGTCGGTCTGTGCGGTGCACTGATTTTCATCGGTGACCGTAACGAGGTATGATCCGATAGCCAGCTGGCCGGGTGCGGAAAGGCCGTCGAGAGAATCCGCATTCCAGTCGTACGCTAGGTAGCCGGTAGCGTTCTCCGCGGTAATGGCTATGCTGCCGTCCTGGCTTTCGAAGCACTGCAGGTCCTGCGCTTGTACCTGCAGCGATAGTGCATCCGACGGGTTTTTCTCGATGCAAATATCGAAGTAGCCCTCTGCGCCGGTAGCGTCGGATACAGCGATAAAGTAGGTTGTGCCTGCTTTTGCACCCATGCGTATGGCAGATTGGCCGCCGCTGCCCGTATCGCAGGCAAAGGGCAACGCATCATCACTGCCGGGGCAGGCGCCTTGGAATACGGCCATCTGCGGCCGGGGCAGCTCCTCACTGCTTACACTGATTTTGATGCAGTCCCGGTCACTTTGCGGAGTAAAGGAATACCATACGGTGGCGTCCGGAAAATCGAAACATCCGCCTTCCAGCATCGGGCCGGGGGTAGCAGTAGCGCTGCAGCCCTGACTGCAGATCGTATCCCGCTCTACATCGAGCACGACTGGCCCGTATTTGCTGTCCGGGTCGCAAAAATCGTTGACGCCGCAGCCTACTATTTTGGCTACGACCGCATCCTCCCCGCCGTTAAAGCTGTCATCGTAGGGGCTGCCCACCATCGGGAAGTCGCCGGAATAAGTGCCGCCGCCAATAAATACGCTGCCGGCATCGTCAATGGCCAGGCCCAGCGCCCAGTCGTTGTCGGCCCCGCCCAGATAAGTGGACTCAATAAGGGTGGTGAGGTCAAAGGAAAAACGCGAGAGGAAGATGTCACGCCGGCCGTTGTGCGTACCGTCGTAAGCGTTGCCCGTCACCGGATAGTCGGTGGAGAAGCTGATGCCGGTAATGAAGACGTTCTCTGCCCGCTCAATAACCAAGCCGTAGCAGTCATCGGCGCTACTGCCACCGATAAAGGTGGAGGCGAGGATTTCCGAAAGACTATTATCCAGCTTAGTGACGATGGCATCGTGGTTGGCATTGAAAGTAGCATCATACACGCCGGGCGTAGAGGGGTATTCCGGCGAGCCGGTATAGCCGGCAATAAACAGGTTCTGCGCGGAGTCGAGCGCCATCGCGTGGCTTTCCTCAAAATTGGCCCCGCCGATGAAGGTAGCCGCGGAGAGCGAGGAGAGGTCATTTGTGAATTTTGCGACAAAGATATCGCCTGAGCCGTTGTGGGTGGAATCGTACGCCATGCCGGCCACCGGAAAATCAGCAGAGTAGGTAAAGCCGGATACAAACACGCTGCCGGCCTCGTCTACTGCGATGGCGTCTGCCCCCTCGTCGGTGCTGCCGCCGAGGTAGGTGGAGGCGAGCAGGTTAGTGAGCCCGTTATTGAGTTTGGAGACAAAGACATCCTCAAAGCCGCCGTTGAAGCCCGTGCTGAAGCCGCCGTTGGCCGGGTAGTTATCCGATTCGGTACGGCCGGTAATGAAAACATTCCCGGCCTGGTCCAACGCCAGCCCGTAGGCGTAGTCGTCCGCCGCCCCGCCGACGAAGGTGGAGGCGATTAAGGTGGACAGCTCATTGTCCAGCTTGCATACAAAGACATCATTGCTGCCGCCGTTGTAAGCGTTATCGTAAGCATTGCCCGCTCTGGGGAAATTGGCGGAGCCGGTGCCGCCCGCGATGATAACGTCTCCGGAAGCCTCCACCACGATTGCTTCCCCGCTGTCCCAGCTGCTGCCGCCAATAAAGGTGGAAACGAGCACGGTGGAAAGGTCGTTCGTGAGCTTAGCCACATAAGCTTCTTTGACGCCGTTGAAGGCCTCATCGTAGCTGCCGGCGGTAGTCGGGAAGTTGTCCGACCAGGAATAGCCGGTGAGGAAAACGTTGCCGGCGGCATCCACGGCTATGGCATTGCCCCAGTCGTTGCCGCCGTCTCCGATGAAGGTGGAAGCCAGAAAGGGGTCGATGATCAGTTCGTAAGCAGGGTCGTAGCCCTGCACCCGGAAGGAATAGGTGTTGCCGTCGACGGTGTATGCCGCTTTCGCAAAACGCTGCGCTCCGTTGATCCACTGATAGGCTACCGGGGCAGAGTAAGCCATTTCCCCGGCAGGGGTATGTACCAGCAGCCGCCCGTCGGGAGCGACGGTCAGCCTTCGGGCACCCTCTACCGTAACTTGTATGGCGTTCGGGTCGGCCTGCGGCTGAATGTAGAAGAGCTTTTCCACATTTTGCTGATCAGCACGGAGCTGCAGCCGGACGCCGGGCCACAATTCGCCGAGCTGAAGCCATTCGTAAGCGGGGACGCCGGTGGCCCAGGCGGACGGGTCATCACCGGTGAAGTAGTTGCAAACGGTGGGCTGCCGTTGTTCGCCCCGCGCACGCTCCTGACGACGGCAGCGCATGGGGCCCGTAAAGCGCTCCTTGAGCACATAGCCGGAAGTGCTGTCTACCGGCAGCGCGTAGAGGATTTCCTGCTGATCGTTGAGGATGACGTTGCCGCTGAAGGTATGGGCAACGTACTGTATCTCTGCTGGCCATTGGCCGGCATTTTCCACCCACGGAGACAGCGTCCCGGCGATCCGTGGAGCAGGGGCAGACGTAGCGGGTTGGGGTGTTTGATCTGCTCCCGGCAGCATCGACAGGGAGAGCAGGCAGGCGTAAAGTAGATGAATCATTGCTTGTAATCGGTTGTTTGTCTTGGGATAAAATCAGCAGCGTGGGCTTAATCCGCTTTTACAATCTTAAGGCGACGTACCTGGCCGCGTTGTTGCAGGGAAAGCACATATACTCCGGCGGCATCCGGCAGGGTGTTCAGTTCCAGCCTGCCTTCACCACCGGCCATGGCAATCGTGCCGCTCGTGATGGTTTTGCCGGAAAGGTCCTGTATGCTGTACCGCACCGGCTCGTCGCTGCAATCGGAGGAAACCAGTGCCCGGGAATCCTCCTGCACCGGATTGGGGAATATCCGGGCAGACAGGCAGCCGCCGGGCAGCGGTGAAGCCGTCGAGGTAACGATATCATCGGCTACGTTGATCCGGATTTCGCTCAGCCCGAAGCAGGGCCCGCCGTAGTTGCTCAGCCCGGTAATCAAAACGTAGCGGGCGTTGATGCCGCCGAAGTCATAGAGGCCGATGCCCTCGTAGGTGGGCGTGCCGTCCGCTATGGGAAGCTGAAATTCGCCAATCTCCGTCCACGTGCTGCCGTCGTTGGAGATATCGATGGCAATGTTCTGCATGCCGGAGCTCAGGTATTCCGGGGCGTTGGTATTCCACAGGTGCAGCTGGAATAAGCCGTAGGAGTAGCTGAGGTCATAGAGGATCCAGTGCGACTCGCCCCGGGCAGCATTGGGGTTCATGGAGGGCGTGCAGGACATCCAGCCGTCGTACCAGGTGGTGTTGTGCCGGTCCAAAAAGCACTGCGAGGCCAGGCTGCCGGCAGACAGGGCAAAGAGCAAGAATATAAGGATAGTCTGTTTCATGGATTTGCGCATTTAAAGGTTCATGAATCCCAGCGGCGCTGTGCCGGAGCCGGTATCGTAAAAGTTGCCGATGTTTGGGAAGAGCGTGCTCAGGTCGGAGGGGCTTACGCCAAACCACAGGGCCAGCTCTGCGAAGTAGGAGTCATTGGGCGTAGTGGGGATGAGGACGCCGTTGTGTACCTCCAGGCTGCTGCCGAGGGCCAGCGAGGGGTAATCGCCGTACAATTCGCCCCCTTTGACATCGCCGCCCATCACTAATGCATTGCCGCCCCAGGCGTGGTCGCTGCCGTTGCCGTTGGAAGTGAGCGTACGGCCGAAGTCGGAGATGGTGAAGGTGGTCACCGCGTCAAACATGCCGATTTCCTCCAGCCCGCTGACAAATTCGCTCAACGCATTGTCCACCACCGTGAGGTTGCGCTCGTGGGAGTCGATCAGCTCGCCGTGCATATCCCAGCCACCCATTCGTACGAAGAATATCTGCCGCTTGAAGCCGAGGATATCCCGCGCCATGATGACCTCCGTGATACGTTTAAAGCTCTGGGAGATGCGGTTGTCGGAAAAGAAGGTATTCAGGTTGCCGATCTGCGACATTGCCGCGCGGAATTCCAGGCTGCCTTCGAGGCTGCGCTTCAGAAGGTCGGTGTACTGCTTTTTGTACATATCCGAATGATTAGCGCCCAGCAGCAGGTCGATGCCTTCGGTCCGGCTGCCGTCGAAGTCCGTCGCCTGCGGGTCGTAGCCCACGATGCCCGGGCTGCCGTCGTAGGGGTCGATCGCAAATTCCACCAGCGTCTGCCCGTACTGGAAGATATTGGTGCCGGCCAGCGAGATATTCATGGATATCTTCTCGTTGCTGTTCATATCGTTGAGCAGGTCAGCCATTCTGCCGCCCCATCCGAACTGCGTGCGCACGTGCGGCAGCCCGGTCTGACAGTTCTTCAGCTGGTCGGAATGAGAGAACAGCCCGAGCGGGATGGGGGAGCTGCCGTTTTGGTAGGTCGCTTTGGTGGTATACTCGATCAGCGGGCCTATATTATTGATGAATGAAAGCTTGCCGGTATTGAACAGCTGATGCACATTGAGCATGGCCGGGTTGAGGCCGTACTGCCGCCCATCGCTCGTCACCGGGGTAATGGGCAGCAGCTCGTTTTGTGCAATGGCCAGGTCGGAGCGGGTGACGGCGTACTCGTCGTACTCCGGGTTGCCCCGGGGTACCAGCATGTTGAAAGAATCGTTGCCGCCGGCCAGGAAAAAGCAGACGATGGCCTTGTAGTCGTTATTCAGCAGGTTAGCGGAATTGTTGAGGTAGGCCGCGTTGATGGCTTTGAGCTGACTTACGGAAGATGCGGCGGTCAGGCCCAAGGCGCCCAGCCCAAATTCTTTGATAAACTGTCTTCTTGATTTGTACTTCATCACTTCAGGATATTATAATCGGCGCTGATCACCATGAGGTAAATAGATAGTTTGGTCTTTTCAATTGGGTCTTCCATCGGGTCTACGATGCTGCTGATAATCTGCCGGGTCTCCTCCGTGAGCATGCCGTTGGTCAGCAGGATATCGAGTTCGTTGAGCAGCGTCTCGGTATCTTCCGCGTAAGCGATGAGGCCGTCGATATCGCTCAGCACGGTACTGCCGGGGTTGCCTTTGGTCTTCAGCAGCGTCTCGTTGACGGCCCATTCGTTGACGAAATTGACGAAGCCGATGCTGGTGCGGGAGTTGTGTACCTGAAACTCGGGCCCCAGGTAGCCCTGACTGCCGACCGGGCCTACCGGCTGAAAATCCGGCCAGTAAAAATTGAAGACGGAAGGCGAATACATAGGGTGCTGCCCGGCATCGTCGTCGTACTGGTCTCCGCGGTTCCAGAAGAATCCGTTGTCGCTCAGCCCGCCTACCGCTCTGGCAAAGTGGGTGTAGCGGATGATGGGCTCTTTCAGCTTGCCCTGCACCGGGTCGTTGTACCAGCCGCAGCTGCGGGCTTCCTCGTCGAGCAGCACCGCCCTGATCACTGCTTTCAGGTCGCCGCGTATGCCGTTGCCGTTATTGTCGAATGCGGCCGCTACCCGGGCTACATAGGCGGGCGTAGGGTTGGATTTCACCAGCCGTTGTATTAGCTGCTTGCCAATGAAGGGGCCAACATTGGGGTGTTCTGTGAGGTGCTTCAGAGTAGCTTCAATATCCTGCATGCCCGTTTGCCCGGCGGGCACCACAAAATCGTTCAGCAGGTACTTTGGGCCGGGCTCATGATAGTCCTCGTACATTTTCATCGGCACGGTCATATCGATCCGGCCCGGCCGCATGCCAAATTTGGGCTCGATGATCGTGTCCGGTTGCGGGGGCGTAGCGCCACCTCCGAGGCCGGTAAATATCTTGGCGAACTCGGCAATATCGTCGTTGTCGTAAGTCGGGATATCCCGTCCGGCGCTGTCCTTTTTTCGGGTGCCGTCCGGGTTCAGCTCGTACAGGCCGATGGTGAAGAGCTGCATCATTTCCCGTGCGTAGTTCTGGTCGGGCCGGATGAACTGCGCGGGGTTAGACTTGGGGTTGTTCAGGTGGGTGAGGTAGACGCCCATGCAGGGGTGCAGGGTGACGCCCTTCAGCAGGTCTTCAAAGTTGCCGAAAGCATGCTCAATTAGCATGTCGTAGTAGCTGGCCACGCCTTCGCCGTAGCGGTTGAGGTCCGATTTAAAGGAGATGACAAATATTTCGCTTAGCGCGAAAGCCACCCGTTGCCGCAGCAGGTCGTCATTGGTCATATTGACCTGCCACCAGGCATAATCGAAGTGCTCGCTTTCGGGGCGTTCCGGGAAGTTGAGGCTGTCGCCGCCGGCAGCGATATGCCGCTGATAGGTAGAATCGTAGATTTCCTGCATCAGCGGCTGCAGGTAGGTGGGCGGCACAGCAAATTGCTGGTCGATCCAGGTTTCGAAGTCCAGCTTGGCCACGGAGTCGATGGTGCTGCGGTCGGCCCCCAGGCTGGCTTGTGCGAGGAAGCGCCCGGCGTCGATCAGTTTGCCGGTAAGGCCGTTGATTTTCAGGGTATTGCTGCCTTCGGCTACCCGTACAGCCCCATCCGGCTGAAAATCGCTGCTCGTGGTGACGATGATATTCTGATCGTGGCCACCACCGACGTAATCGCCATAAGTCTGTGCCTGCAGCAGGCCGGCGCAGCCCAGCAGCAGTAATAAGCATAAGCGTTTCATTGGATTGTTCTTAATGCGTGTTTATCAATACTTAAACTGCCTTTGCCCGGCGTGCCGGACAAGAGTGAAGGGGCATAGTATTAGCAGGTAGGGTAGGGGTAGGTTTTTACAGGATAGCAGCTGCCGTGGGTAGTGTGGCGGTACTGCTTATGGGGTATTAATGGGAGTAGGTTGGGATTTAGTATGCGGGGCGGGATTATTTTTTATATAATTTTTATTTTCATTTGAAAAAAGTGCCATTCTTTGCCCACGGATAGACACGAATGAACACGGATGCGAGGACTAACACATTCGTGTAATCCGTGTGCATCCGTGGGCAAAAAACCGTGGAGCCCACTATTCTGCCCACCGGCGCTGTACCCTGCATCTTTGCCCACGGATGGGCACGAATGAACACGGATAAGAGGACAAAATCATTGGTGTAATCCGTGTGCATCCGTGGGCAAAAAAACCGTGGAGCCCTGCCTTTCCCACCGGCGCTGTACCCTGCATCTTTGCCCACGGATAGACACGAATGGACACGGATAAGAGGACAAAATCATTCGTGTAATCCGTGTGCA